>NZ_JAKEVN010000020.1:0-47169 GCF_022398505.1 Pseudoalteromonas sp. Isolate3
ATATTAATAAGTAACATATTACAAAAAGAATGAAAGTTATGGGACACGAAACGACAAAAGTATTGGTTGTTGATGACGATATGCGCTTACGCAGTTTGCTAGAGCGTTATCTTGTAGAACAAGGCTTTATTGTTCGCACAGCAGCAAATTCAGAGCAGATGGATCGCTTGCTGGAGCGTGAAAATTTCCACTTGATTGTATTAGATTTAATGTTACCAGGTGAAGATGGGTTATCAATTTGCCGTCGTTTACGTCAAAAAGAAAATGACATTCCAATTGTAATGCTTACAGCCAAAGGCGATGAAGTTGACCGCATAATCGGTTTAGAGCTAGGTGCTGATGATTACATTCCTAAACCATTCAACCCGCGTGAACTGTTAGCGCGCATTAAAGCAATTTTACGTCGTCGCGCTAAAGAAGTGCCGGGGGCTCCTGCTGCTGAAGAAAACGAAATTAGCTTTGGCGACTTCACGCTAAACCTTGCGACCCGCGAAATGAGCCATGGTGACAAAACAATGTCGTTAACCAGTGGTGAGTTTGCAGTATTAAAAGCATTGGTAACTCATCCTCGTGAACCACTTAGTCGCGATAAACTGATGAACTTAGCGCGTGGTCGTGATTATAGTGCGCTTGAGCGCAGTATCGATGTTCAGGTTTCACGATTACGCCGTATGATTGAAGTCGATGCGGCTAATCCGCGTTATATACAAACAGTATGGGGCTTAGGCTACGTATTTGTGCCAGACGGTGAAAAATAATAGTAATGGGCATGTTTCCACGTAGTGCGTTTGGACAAACAGTATTTTTGGTTGCGGCCTTGCTGTTAATCAATCAAATTGTCTCTTATATCACGGTCAGTTTTTATGTTGTTAAACCAACTATAGAACAAGTAAACCTGATCCTATCTAAACAGGTGAAAACCGTGTTTATTGAATGGGAAGAGGGGGTTGAGGTAAGTAAGGAAGCCTCTGACAAGTTTTTTGAGATCACTGGCATTGAAGTCATGACCCAGCGCCAAGCAATGAGTGAAGGCTTGGCTGAAACTCGTGAATACTCGATGCTATCGCGAAGCATGTCGAAAGAGCTTAACGGCTCTGCACGGGTGCGTATTAGCCAAACAGATCCTCTTGTTTATTGGGTTGAAGCACCGCAAGCACCAGGCTACTGGGTGCGTGTGCCGCTCACTGGGTTGCAAGAAAACAACCTAAAGTTCTTAACCTTTTATCTATCAAGTATTGGTTTTTTAAGTGTTCTCGGTGGCTGGTTGTTTGCCCGCCATCTAAATAGACCTTTAAAAGCGCTGCAACAAGCGGCTGTTAAAGTGGGAGTGGGCGACTTTTCTACCAAATTAGAAGAGCAAGGCTCTACTGAAGTCATTGAAGTAACCCGTGCATTTAACCAAATGTCACGGGGTATTGCTGCGCTTGAGAATGACCGTCGATTATTAATGGCAGGCGTTTCTCATGATTTGCGTACGCCGCTTACACGGATTCGTTTAGCGACTGAAATGATGTCGGATGATGAAGATTACCTTCGTGAAGGGATCATTCATGATATTGAAGATATGAACGCCATTATCGACCAATTCATTGAATATTTACGTCACCACAAGCGCGAAGAACTTGAGCTAGAAGACTTAAATGCGATCGTTTCTGAAGTCGTTGAGGCTGAGCAAAAACATCACCGTACTATTACCTTTAAAGAGAATCCAAGCTTAAGCGAAGTGCCAGTAAGTATGGTGGCGATAAAGCGTGTTGTTACTAATATGATTGAAAATGCAATTCGCTATTCAGATGGTGATATAGAGGTCGAAACCCGCGTGAGCAGTAATAAAAAGTTTGCCATGGTAGTAGTTAATGATCACGGCCCGGGGATCCCCGAAAGTGAACTTGAAACTGTATTTGAACCGTTTAAACAAGGTGATGCCGCTCGCGGTAGTGAAGGCAGTGGCTTAGGTCTTGCGATAATTAAACGTATTGTCGATATGCACGGCGGTCGAGTGCAGCTACTTAATCGCCCAGAAGGTGGCCTCAGCGCACAAATCTATTTGCCGTTTTAAAAGTATTTAGCTGTAAGCCTTGAAAGGTGCTGAAGCAATGATGAAATTTAAAGAAAGTAACAAGATAACTATTAAGATAGTTAGCCAGTTTAAAGCCATTTGAATGAGAACAGCTAGTTCATAAAGTGCAAAATGCATGAAATCGGCAATTAAAATTTTATTTTCATAAATTTAGTAGTTACAGAAATTTCCAAGTGAACATAGCCATTACTTGTGCTCTCATTTATCAAAGCAAACAAAAAGCGCGGCATCAAATGCCGCGCTCTTTTAATTTAAAGCTTAAAACTTACAGCTTTTAGCTTAGATTATTATTGCTTACCGTCAGGATTGTGGTTGTCCATAAATTTGTTCTGCGCGGTTGAATAAAACCCACGACGTTAAAATATACTTATCATTTGAAATAGGCTTATTACCACGGTGAGTGTGGGTAAAGTAGCCCGGTGCTACGACCATAGAGCCCTGTTTGGGTGATATTTTTCGTTGTTGATAGTAAAATTCAGTTTCCCCACCTTCCTCTACATCATTTAAATAAAACATAAATAACAGCACGCGATGTAGGGCCTCGTTATGGCCAGCTTGCGGGTATACCTCGCTATGCCAATAAGGGTAGCCACCTTTATTGATATCGTATTTTTGTGCTTGAATTGGACCCATGCGGAAAATTTGCTGCACTAATAGTGGCAACTGTGGTTTACCGACTTCTTCAAAATTGTCTTGTGTTAGGTCAACAGGTTTGCCCGTTTGCGGATGGTAAACCTTTAAACCAAAGGCACCAATCATCATAAAAATATGCTCTTCAAGGTATTTGAAGACGTAACCCGCGGTCGTTTGTTGAATATGCTTTAGTTGCTCAGCGTATTCAGGGTGGTTATTAAGGTATAAATCGCGACTGTCTTTTTTCGCTAGATCGACACCACCTGAGGTAATGCCTTGTTTTAAATGCGGGCTTTGTTCAAATACCGTGATAAAGTTGTCGCAAAATTCTTTGCTGAGGGCGTTTTCGTATACGCGAATAAAGTCCGTCATGAGCTACCTTTAGTTTATATTTTTTATAGGGTTACTATGTTTACTGAAACTATCACACCACGCTTTAGCGAAACAGATGTGCTAGGGCACATCAACAATACCGTACTCCCTGTATGGTTTGAAGCCGCCCGAGCGCCTATTTTCAGGTTTTTTACGCCCGATTTAAACCCTTATGAGTGGAAACTGATCATTGCCAAGGTTGAAGTAAGCTTTGTGGGTGAGTTGTTTTATGGTCACGATGTTACAGTGAAAACCAGTGTTGAGCATGTCGGTTCTAGTTCATTTGTACTTCGCCAAGAAGCTTGGCAGCAAGATAATTGCTGTGCAGTTGGTAAAACGGTATTAGTTCGTTATGACTTTGCAAATAAATGCTCGAAAAAACTTGATGAGCAAGAAAGAGCTGCCCTTACAGCGCATTTAATCGCTGAGAAATAAACCATTTTTTGCCGACATTTATGAGTGCTTGGGGTAAAATGCGCCTTCATTATTTTGACTGAGTAATTTTGGGTTACACGCAATGCTGTTAATGATCGACAATTATGATTCGTTTACATACAACCTAGTGCAATATTTTCAGCGCTTAGACCAAGATGTATTAGTTAAACGAAACGATGAGATTAGCATTGCTGAAATTAAACAGCTTAACCCAGAGCATATCGTACTTTCACCCGGGCCATGTTCACCAAATGAAGCAGGTATTTCTCTGCAAGTGGTTGAACAATTAAAAGGGCAGTTGCCAATTCTTGGTATTTGCTTAGGGCACCAAACTATTGCTCAGGCTCTAGGTGCTGATGTTATTCGTGCCAAGCAAGTGATGCATGGGAAAACCTCGTTAGTTAAGCATACCAATAAAGGTGTGTTTAGCGGTTTGGCCAACCCGCTGACGGTATGCCGATACCACTCTTTAGTGGTGGATAAACAAAGCCTGCCTAGTGACTTCACTATTACCGCATGGACAGAACAAAATTCTGATTTTGATGAAATTATGGGGATCATGCATAATGATTTAGCACTTGAAGGAGTACAATTTCATCCCGAAGCAATTTTGACCCAACAAGGGCTTGAATTACTTGCTAACTTTTTAACTCGCTTCTAACCTTAGGCTAGTGAATTAACAAATATGAACGACAATACGCCTGTGCAAATGACCGAAGAAACCCGACAACAAAGGACTGCGATGGTGCTTAATGAGCGCGCACACGATCTTTTGCTTGGTCACAGTTTTGCACAGCGTCAAATTGGCTTTATTCATACCTTAGAAATTGATTATGGCGAGTCAATGGAGCAGCGTACTCTATTAGAAGTAGAGGTCGCTGCCGAGAAAAAGCGTCAAAAGAGCAGTACAGCTCACCATAAATACCGTGCTCAGGCGAGTAAACAGTTACACCAAGTAATTGAAGCCGCCATGCAAAAGCAGCTTGAAGATATTGATTCAGTTATCCACGAAACTATCGGTATCCAAGACAGTGTACCTGCTATTCTAGATATTCTAGCTGTGCGTTCAGCCTCAGTGGGTCGACTAGAGCCATTAGTTAAAGACTTAAGTTGGTTAGGTCGTGAGCTCGTTGCGTTTGTGAATTTACCTTTTTATCGAAAACAACGTAATAAACACACTTCAGTTCAAGTTGATAATCCATTATTAGCGCTGCGTTACATAGGCTTAGACAATTTAAAGTTTGTGGTGCCAACCTTTGCGGTACGCCATTGGATGCCACACAGCACAGAGCCATTTCCACTACTAAAACGTCGACTTCGTGATAACTCAATGGCATGTGCCATTGCAGCTCAAGAGCTTGCTAAGCTAAATGGTGTAAATGAGGTGCACGCCTTTACCTTAGGTATGCTACTCGATGTGGGTAAAATAGCGCTAGTACGTATATACCTTCGTATTTTCGAATTAGTTTGGCAGCGTCAAGTAACGAAAGCCCGTGATGAGCAAAAGAAAGACTTACACACTGCTTTATTAGAACTAAAACCTGATCCATTATTTTTAAGCACCTTGCTAAATAAGCAGTCGATGAAGGTAACAGCGACCGTGATTGAGCAAATGGACTTTAGATATTTGCCATTTAATGCGGTAATGCAGCAATTAACTACACCCTTAGCTAAAAACGATGAATATTTGCCACTTACTAAGGTGATTTTAAAAGCTCGTTGTTACGCGCAGTATTTAAGTTTAAATGAGCATCAATTGGTCGAAAATGACGAAACTGAACGTTGGTTTACGCACTTCGATTTCACCAAGGAAGAGCTTAATCAGCTAGCAAAATGCAATTTTGATCGCTTTCATATTCAAATTAATTAAAAAAATTGTTAATTTTTTTGCGACTATTCATTCATTGTTTATCAATCTGCAGCGACAAATTTTTTGTCATTAGCCTGTGCTTGGCTCACTAGCCGTACGCCTTTTTATAGTAATTAGACCAAAAAACAGCCTTCAAATAGTTATTCACTATCCATGAAAAAATATCTCAAGCCCTTTATTTTAAGGGCTACATGAAAGTTTTCTAAGAGACAGGACGAAAATTTTCTGGAATAATGGATGAATGAAAATTGAACCAAAGAGTTATTTTGGTGATTTTGCGCTAAGCTCAATCGGCTAAGTAAAATGGCTTGGTTTGGCTTTAGAGCGCCACCTTGCTCTGTGTGTGCTTACAATTAAGAGGATATAAAATGACAGTCAATCGCGAATTATTTGATCAAGTAATGGTTCCTAACTATGCACCATCAAGTGTTATTCCAGTTCGAGGCGAAGGGTCTCGCGTATGGGACCAAGAAGGTCGCGAATTTATCGATTTTGCTGGTGGTATTGCTGTTAACTGTCTTGGTCATTGTCACCCAGCTCTTGTAAGTGCATTAAAAGAACAAGGCGAAAAAATTTGGCACTTATCAAATGTAATGACTAATGAGCCAGCTCTTCGCTTAGCTAAAAAGCTAACTGACGCAACATTCGCAGAAAAAGTGTATTTTGCTAACTCTGGTGCAGAAGCAAACGAAGCAGCACTTAAACTAGCACGCCGTTTTGCACTTGATAACTTTGGTGAGCAAAAGTCACAAATTATCTCATTTAACAAAGGTTTCCACGGCCGTACATTCTTTACTGTAACGGTAGGCGGTCAAGCTGCATACTCTGATGGTTTCGGTCCTAAACCGGGTGATATCGTTCACTGTGACTACAACGATTTAGCGGCATTTGAAGCGCTTATCTCAGACAGCACGTGTGCGGTAATGATGGAGCCTCTGCAAGGTGAAGGCGGTATCATTTCTCCAACAGCTGAGTTTGTTGAAGGTGTTCGTGAGTTATGTACTAAGCATAATGCACTACTAATCTTTGATGAAGTACAAACAGGTGTTGGTCGTACGGGTGAGCTTTATGCTTATCAAGGTCTAAATGTAACGCCAGATATCTTAACGACTGCAAAAGCGTTAGGTGGTGGTTTCCCTATCGGTGCGATGATCACCACAACTGATATTGCTAAGCACTTAAAAGTAGGTACTCATGGCTCTACTTACGGTGGTAACCCACTAGCATGTGCAGTAGCAGAAGCAGCATTCGACACTGTTAATACGCCAGAAGTACTTAATGGCGTTAAAGAAAAATCAGCGTTATTCCGTGAGTTACTAACTGCGATTAACGAAAAGTACAATGTATTCACTGAAATCCGTGGCGAAGGCCTATTAATTGGTGCTGTAGTAACAGAGCAGTTCAAAGGTCGTGCAAAAGAGTTTTTAGTGGCTGGTACTGCAGAAGGCGTTATGTCTTTAGTTGCTGGCGCTGATGTTGTTCGTTTCACTCCATCACTTGTAATTCCAGAAGCTGATATCCGCGAAGGTATGGCACGTTTCGAAAAAGCAGTTGCAAAAGTTGTTAACGGCTAAGCGAAACTGTCATTTCAGGGCAAGCTAGGCTTGCCCACATTTCTTAATTTACCGTTATTTATAAGGGAGCAAGCGGACTTATGATGATCCTTCGCCCAATCCAGCAAAGCGATTACCAAGCGTTAGTAAAGATTGCTGATGAGTCAGGCCATGGCTTTACGTCTTTGCCTAATAATGAAGAGTTATTACAAAAGAAAATTGATCATTCTGTCAGCTCATTTGCTAAAGCAGCCCAGCAGCCAGGTGATGAAGGTTACTTGTTTGTTCTTGAAGATAGCGAAACGGGAGAAGTCGTAGGGACTTCGGGTATTGAAGCCGCCGTTGGTTTAGATGATGCTTTTTATCATTATCATTTAAGCAAAGTGATTCATTCATCTCGGACGCTAGACGTGTATAAAGCCGTTGATATTTTAACCCTGTGTAATGATTACACCGGTGCAACAGAGCTGTGCACATTATTCTTAAAAGATGGCTACCGTAAAAACAATAACGGTAAATTGCTTTCAAAAGCGCGCTTTATGTTTATTAATCAACATAGAGAGCGTTTTGCAGACACCGTAATTGCTGAAATGCGTGGTGTGTCAGACGAAAGCGGCGAAAGCCCATTTTGGCAATGGCTAGAAGAGCACTTTTTCTCAATGGACTTTCCAACGGCAGATTACTTGACGGGTATTGGCCAGAAAGTATTCATTGCTGAGTTAATGCCTAAATACCCAATTTACGTTAACTTACTGAGCAAAGATGCACAAGCTGTGATTGGTCAAGTACATGACAACACACGCCCTGCGATTGAACTATTAAAGAGCGAAGGTTTTACCTTTAATGGTTATGTAGACATTTTTGATGCAGGCCCAACTGTTGAAGCAAAAGTAGATAACATTGCTACAGTAAGAAATGCCCACACGGTTAAAGTTGAAATAGGTGAAAGCCAAGGCGACACCACGGTATTGTTAGCAAATGATAAAATTGCTGATTTTAGAGCAACCGTGACTCAAGTTAGCCTATCATGCGATGCCGAGAGCATCACAATCTCAAGTGAATTAGCAAAAGCACTTCACTTAGAAGCGGGTGATTCAGTATCACTAGCAGAACTATAGAATTCAGGAGACATATTAATGACTCATGCAGCGCAATTTATTAATGGTCAATGGCAAGCAGGCCTTGGTCATACTTTTCAATCTGTAAACCCAGCAAATAATGATGTTATCTGGCAAGCAAATACTGCCACAGCTGAACAAGTAGACGGCGCAATCGCTGCTGCACGCGAAGCGTTTTACAGCTGGGCTGATAAAACATTTGCAGAGCGCTTAGCGATTGTAAAAACATTCGCAGAAACACTTAAAGAGCACAGTGAAGAATTAGCGATTGCTATCGCACAAGAAACGGGTAAACCACTTTGGGAAACACGCACTGAGGCAGGTGCTATGGTGGGTAAAATTGCTATCTCTGAAAAAGCATTTTTAGAGCGTACAGGTGATGTTGAAAACCCAATGCCACAAGGTCGTGCGATGATCCGCCATAAGCCTCATGGTGTTGTAGCTGTGTTTGGCCCTTACAACTTCCCTGGTCACTTACCAAATGGTCACATTGTGCCAGCATTATTAGCAGGCAACACTGTGGTATTTAAACCATCAGAGTTAACGCCAGCGGTTGCTGAATTAACTTTAAAGTTATGGGAAAAAGCTGGTCTTCCTGCGGGTGTAATTAACCTTGTGCAAGGTGAAGTTGAAACCGGTAAAGCGCTTGCTGCGCATAAAGGTATCGACGGGTTATTCTTTACTGGCTCTTCGCGTACTGGCCATATTTTACATGAACAGTTTGCTGGTCAGCCGGGTAAAATCCTCGCGTTAGAAATGGGTGGTAATAACCCGCTTATCGTTACTGATGTTGCTGACACTAAAGCGGCTATCCACGATATTATTCAATCAGCGTTTATCTCTACAGGTCAACGTTGTACCTGTGCGCGTAAGTTATTCTTACCTGCAGGCGAGCAAGGTAATGCAATCTTAGCGGGTCTTATTAAAGCAACTAAAGCAATCAAAGTAGGTGACTACGACGCTGAAGAGCAGCCTTTCATGGGCTCAATGATTTCTGCTGCGGCAGCATCTGGTATGGTTAAAGCGCAACAGCAGCTTGTTGAGCTTGGCGCAGAAGTGCTTGTTGAGCTTACGCACAAAGAAAATACCGGTTTTGTAACACCAGGTATTTTAGAGTGTACAAATGTAGCTAACTTCCCAGACGAAGAGCACTTTGGACCCCTCCTTAAAGTATTCCGTTTTACCGATTTTGATGCCGCTATTGATAAAGCTAATGATACTAGCTTTGGCTTATCAGCTGGTTTGTTAAGTGACAGCGCAGCAGATTACGACCATTTCTTACGTCGTATTCGTGCGGGTATCGTAAACTGGAACAGGCCTATCACAGGTGCATCAAGTGCAGCTCCATTTGGTGGTATTGGAGCATCGGGTAACCACAGAGCAAGCGCATATTATGCCGCTGACTATTGTGCATACCCCGTAGCTTCGGTTGAGCTTGAAAAAGTAGCGATGCCAGCGACATTAAGTCCAGGCTTAAAATTCGATTAGTAATCGTAAATAACTATAAAAAGCAGCTTTGGCTGCTTTTTTTGTATGAGATGCGTGGCAAAGGTAGCAATTAAAAGCGCTTTCTGCTTAAATCTAAAGAGGTAGTTTTTTATTAGGTGTGAAGTCGTATGGTTTTAGATAGGCAAGGGTATGATGATCTTGTCATGTATCTCACTCAAAATTTAGCGCTTTTTGAGAAGCCGGGTCAAATTAAACCAGGAGCTCCAACAGTGTTAGAGCTGATTGAAGACGTGATAGCAGAAAACGTCATGTTACTTTGCGAACAACACACAGAGCTTAATACCGAACAACGCAGCCAAATTGTCCGTGAAGTCGACGGTATCGTATACGACTTACAAGAAGTGCTAAGTAGCGTTACAAATCACACAGTAACCGTTGAACAACATGCCTTTATTGACGAATTTGCCGGATTAGTGAAAAACTTATTCGATAGCGCTGTTGTAGAAAGCGCCTAATTTATAAATAACTACAAAATTCTAGTCTTTCAGCGAGTAGCTTGAAATAAGCTACTCGCTTTCATATAGCTTACCTTTTATCCCTTGCATCTGTGAGTGACTTGCTTACAATCAAACAAAATAACTTTAAGAGATAAAACACATGCAAGCGAATGTAAAATGGGTAGATGGCGATACGTTTATTGGCCTTTCAAATTCAGGTCATAATGTAGTTTTTGATGCAGGTAGTGATAGCGCAGCGCCAAGCCCAATGGAAATGGTCTTAATGTCAGCTGGGTGCTGCTCATCTGTTGATGTTGTTAGTATTTTAAAAAAAGCAAAACAATCATTTTCTGATGTGCAAGTTAAGCTAACAGCAGAGCGTGCTGAGTCAGCTCCTCGCGTGTTTACCAAGATTAATCTACACTTTGTGGTCACTGGTGATAATGTTTCAGAAAAGCACCTTGCTCGTGCCGTTCAATTATCTGCTGAAAAGTATTGCTCTGTAGCCTTAATGCTTGATAAGACAGTAGAAATTACGCATAGTCATGAAGTTGTGCAAGAACAGGTAAAATAACGCTTTTTCCGAGCAGAAAATTCGTATAAAATCCGCGAACTTTTATTTCTGCTGGTGCAGGTTCACTCGTTTTAAGGTTGGTTTAGCATGAATAAACCCTTCGATAAAATTAAGCTTCATGGCTTTAATAACTTAACTAAGAGCTTAAGCTTTAGTATTTACGATATTTGTTACGCAAAGACTGAACAACAGCGTAAGGAATATATCGAATATATCGACGAACAGTACAGTGCTGATCGCCTGACCGATATTTTAGGTGAAGTTGTGGATATTATTGGCGCAAACATTCTAAATGTTTCTCGCCAAGATTATGATCCGCAAGGCGCTAGCGTGACAATCTTGATCTCAGAAGAGCCAATTGAACAGCAAACGACGTATGAAGTTGATGAAGCGCCGGGCCCTCTTCCTGAAACAGTTGTAGCGCACTTAGATAAGAGCCACATCTGTGTTCATACATATCCAGAAGCACACCCTGATGATGGTATTTGTACGTTCCGTGCTGATATCGAAGTATCAACATGTGGCATAATTTCGCCATTAAAAGCGTTAAACTTCTTAATTCACAGCCTTGAGTCTGATGTTGTAACCATTGACTACCGTGTACGTGGTTTTACGCGTGACGTAGATGGTGTTAAACACTATATCGATCACGCGATTAACTCAATTCAGAACTACATGACTGAAGATACTAAAGAAGCGTACCAAATGATGGACGTGAATGTGTATCAAGAGAACTTGTTCCATACTAAGATGATGTTAAAAGAAACTGACCTGAATACTTATTTATTCGGTGTTTCTACAGCGGATTTATCTGAAGAAGAAGAAGAAGTTATCTACTCAAAGCTGACTCGCGAGATGCAAGAAATCTTCTACGGCCGTAACTTGCCAGATACAGAGTAAGTAACTACGAGTTTTAAAGAAACGGCGCGTAATGTAAGTTACGCGCCGTTTTTTATTCCTTAAAGCTGCTCATTGACTACATTAGCCTGTACTTATATGCTGGTTAAAAGGCCAATTTAAGGATAGACATGTCAGTTGTGCTCTCGCAGTCTGTATTTTTAGCAGAACAAGTTCGTGAAAATGAAGGCCCAGCAGCTAAGCGCTCTGGTGTAACTTTATATGAGCTTATGGAGCGAGCAGGGCTGGCTACTTATCAGCAAGCTATCAGCTATTTTCCTAAAGCAAGTACATTCGTTGTATTAGCTGGCGTTGGTAACAATGCGGGTGATGGCTATGTTGTTGCCCGCTTAGCTAAACAAGCGGGTAAGCAGGTTACAGTTATTGCTGGCTTACAAGATAAACCTCTCAAAGGTGATGCGCTGAGTGCTCAGCAAGCTTGGCTCAATGCTGGGGGAGCAATAACAACGGATGTTAGCGCTATTGAACAAGCAGATATCATCATTGATGGTTTGCTCGGTACAGGTATTCAAAGCGAGGTGCGCGAACCTTTCTCAGAGTTGATTAAAGCCGCTAATGAAAGTCAAAAGCCGATTGTTGCCATTGATTTACCATCAGGCATTCATGCAGACACAGGTGTAATACAGGGGATCGCAATAAAAGCGGCACTCACTGTTACCTTTGTGGGTATTAAACAAGGTTTAGTGACAGGGCAAGGACGAGCACATGCAGGTAATCTTGAGTTTACTGACTTAGGTATTGGAGATACCTTTTTAAAACTGACAGCACCCACTGCTGAGCTTATCAATTATCAAAGTCAATCACCGCTCTCTCGACGTGATAATAACAGTCATAAAACTAACCATGGTAAGTTGCTATGTATTGGTGGTAACGCAGGGACAGCGGGTGCAATTCGTTTGACCGCCGAAGCCGCTCTTCGGACTGGCGCAGGTATGGTGAAGGTTTATACTCACAGCAGTTCTATTTTGCCAGTCAGTATTGGCCGACCAGAATTAATGGTGACTGATACAAACTTAATTAGTGCATTAGAATGGGCAAGTTGTATCACCATCGGCCCTGGGCTTGGACAAGACACTTGGTCAGAAACAACATTTGAAACTGTCATGCAGTATTGTTTCACTAATAATAAACCTCTGGTGATTGATGCTGATGCACTTAACTTAATGGCTCAGCATGCTTCGTCATTCCCATTAGTTAATACAGTTATAACACCACACCCCGGTGAGGCTGCAAGGTTACTCAATTGTCACGCAAGCGATATTGAAGAAAATCGCTTTCATGCGGTAAAGCAGCTCGCACATAGCTATACCACTACTTGTGTACTAAAAGGTGCTGGTAGTTTAATTGCTGACACTAACCAAACATGGGTGTGTACAGATGGAAATCCTGCACTTGCGGTTGGCGGCAGTGGCGATGTTTTAACAGGCATCATAGCGGCCCTGATCGCACAGGGGCTTACTCCTCAGCAAGCAGCTTGCTTAGGCGTAACCTTACATGCAAAAGCTGGTGATATTGCCGCAGAGTGTGAAGGCGAAAGAGGCATGTTACCGAGTGATTTGTTTGTCGTTGTAAGGAAGCTGATAAAAGAATTGGCAAGCAGTGCTGACTTGAGCAGGTAAGGCTAAATATTTCGCCTTAGTCTAAGACTATCCTAGCTTGAACAAGCCAATATTGAGTTAGCATTTTCATTGAATCAACTAAATCATAATAGCTAGAAGGCTTGGTCATAAAGGCGTTAGTACCTAAGCTATAACATTGCTTAATATCAACTTCTGAATCAGAAGTCGTAAAAATTATGATGGGAATATGGCGGTAACGCTCCGATTTTTTTAGTTCGACTAACGCTTCTTTTCCACCCTTTCGTGGCATGTTTAGGTCTAATAAAATAAGGCTTGGTAGAATTTTATTTTTATCGAGTGACTCAAGTAATTGCATGCCGTCATCAACAAATTGAATTTTATTTTCATCGACATTATTTTCAACCAGGGCATCACGGATGAGTTCTTGATCATCGAGGTCATCATCCGCAACTAAAATATAGCTCACAGAGCGTAACTTTTTGATAAATAATTTGTCGTTAAACATTAGCAACTCCTGATTAGCTTATCTTTTTCACGTAGATACTTATAAATAAAACAACAAATTAAATAATTAGTTAATCGAATAGTATATACTTTAGTTAAGTAGGTGTTATATTAACTTGCTTATACCCATAATACAAACATAAGTTTATTAATAACCCAATGACAGTAAATCTTACTAGTACTAATAGAGTGGTAGCTCTTCGCGAAAGTTTGAACCTTTCTCAACAAGAGTTTGCCGATAAAATAGGTATAACTCAGGGGGCTCTATCACAACTGGAGGCTGGCAAGTCGACCCTATCTCTCAGTACTATTATTAAAATCAGCAAAGTGTTTAATGTAGATTGTAACTGGCTTATTTTTGGTATAGAAGGATTTGATGACTCGAGTTTCCAGAGTTATCAAAAAGCCTTAGAGACTTCATTTATTCCACTTGTCAATGAAGAAGCTCAAGCTGGTTATATAGAACAGTGTAGTGATGAAGACTATATTAAAACTCTGGATGTTTATAAAATTCCGGGGTTTGAAAATGGCAATTATCGACTATTCGAAGTTGAAGGCGATAGCATGATGCCAACTATCCGCCCCAGAGAAACGCTGATCACTGAGCAAGTCAAGGATATTAATCAGTTAGAGAATGGTTCAGTTTGTGTTGCTGTCACTAAAGATGGCATTGTCGCAAAACGCCTCTTTAGCCACAAGACAGACCCCGTCAGTTACTTATTTAAGAGTGATAACCCTGAGTACAAAACATATTCAATTCAGGGAAGTGATATCTTAGAAATCTGGCATGTAAAAGCAAAAATAAGTTCTATAACCGATCAAGACTCACATATGCAAAGTCAGCGTTTTGAGTCTATTGAAAATGAAATTAGACAACTTAAAGAGCATATTAATAGAGTTTTACCGCCACAATCGTAGCGGTAAAATACTAAAGCTGACTTAGTTTTATTTCTCTTAGTGGTAAGGTGACGTAAAACTGAGAGCCTTCATTGATATTTGCTTCTGCTGTAATTGTCCCATGGTGTCGTTCGACTATTTTCTTACAAATAGCTAAGCCTAACCCTGTTCCTTCGTATGCTTGTTTAGAGTGAACCCGTTCAAAAAGGTTAAATATTCTGTCTTTAAACTCGCTATTAAAACCTATTCCGTTATCAATGACAGCGATAACAAGATGCTCGTCTGTTCGCTCAACTGACTTAATCCCTATAATGGGTGCTTGATGTGGGTGACTAAATTTAAGCGCATTGAGAATTAAGTTTTGAAACAAACGCTGGATTTGTCGTTTGTCGCCATAGATTTCACCAATGTCTTCTATGTGAAACACCGCGTCCTTGTCAGCGATAATTAACTCAAGATCATCAAGAATATCATGAAAAACATCTGATGCTGAAAAGTGACGAAACTCTTCGCCTTTTCGATTGATTCTAGAAAAACTCAATACTCCTTTGATAAGTTTTTGCATTCTTTCGGCAGAATCCATCATACGAGAGATATAAGAAGCGTTTCTTTCTCCAATCTGTTCTTTAGAGTTTTGCAGGCGATCGCCGAACATTTGTATTTTTCGTAAGGGTTCTTGTAAATCATGAGACGCAACAAAAGCAAACCGTTCTAACTCTTGGTTAGACTCTTCAGATTTTCTAAGTGCGATTTCAAGGTCAAGCTCGGCTTGTTGTCGAGTGAGTATTTCCGCTTTTAAAGCGACAGTTCGCTCATTAACTTTAGTTTCTAATAAGTTGTTTAACTTTTTAAGGCGCTCAGATTTTTCAATAACATGATTAACCAAATGATTGCGAAACTTTATAGCGCAAGATATTTCGTTTGCCTTCCAAGGTGAGCATTTATTACGTACATTCTCTTGCCATAAACGAAATGAGCTACGAGGCATAAGGCGGTGACTACCGTCGTCAAGAAATTCGATTATCTTTTCAGGTTTCCCACCCCAATTTTTTGTTTCAATCACCTCTTTACGAAACCACATAATAAATAGGTTTTCATTAGTAGAAACAGGCATAGCAAGTACGCCGCTTGCAATATTAGCAAACTTACTAAATTCAGCATTTTCATTAGACAAGTGATGGTTATGATACAGCAGTTCATCTTCTAAGTGGTTGCTTTTCAACCACTCAAATAAATGATAAATATCATCATTTGCGGGTACATCCCCGAAACTTTCAATATCTTTTTCTAGCCGCCATGCAACACCATCAGCACTTAGCATGCTAAGTAAAGCAGGAACTTGTTTGCGTAAGCCATCAATGAAAAAGACTTCTTCAGACATATGCTCTGCTATCTCTGCACTGATGGCGGTGGCTTTAGCTTCTTGAATCGCTTCGATTGATTGTGTTTTGAGGGAAATTATATATGAGAGCATCAACCCCATATACTGTGCAACTTGTCGTGCCTCAAAAGGGACGACATGGCTTGAATAGTGGTGACAAGCAATTAACCCCCATAATTTACCAGCAATAATAATACTGATAGACATTGATGCTTTAACACCCATATTGCGTAAATATTGGCAATGAATGGGGGAGACACTTCTGGTTATACACGTGCTTAAATCTACAGGCTTGTCTTGTGGGTAGATAGGTGATACTTCAGCATCCACATCTGCAAGTAACCTTATAGGATTACGCAAATATAAAGCGCGTGCTTGCTTTGGAATATCTGACTCAGGAAAATGCTGGTGTAGAAATGAGTTTAACTCATCTTTTTTGGCTTCTGCTACGACTTGACCATTATATTCATGGTCAAACTGATAGAGCATAACGCGATCAAAACCTGTTAAGTTCCGAACTTCTTCTACTGCTGTGTCGAATGATGAGTTTAGCTCTTTTTTGTCAGCTATTAGGTGAAGAGATTGCTTCATCAAGTAATTCATGGGGTCAATACTTGAGTGCTCTTTCTTTATATCAAACTCAAGTTCAATGAGTAAGTATTCATCGTTACGAGAAATAACACCTTTAATAGAGGTCTCAGGCGATTTACCTTTTAACTCAATCTTGAGTGGGTTAATGGCATGAAAGTCCTTTTGGGCTTTATTTTCCTCTATGATATTAGATGTATTCGCTTCAAAGAAATTAGTTATATGTGAGCCTACTAAGCGATCCTTTTGTGTATTTAAAAGCAATAAAATATTTTCGCTGAAATAGCATATTTTGAGTGTTTCAGGGTCAACAACTAGTAAGTACCCATGCGGTTGTATAGAGCCTGGAATATGAATAGGTTCTTTATGGCAATTGTCTAATGAGACTTTAAATGTATTGCTCAATTTATATCTCCAAGCGCTTGAGAGATTAAGCTAAATGCCTTATTTGCTCCCAATAAAATGTCATCTGCTGAGTTTGGGTTGTCGTTATGATACTGCTTTAGTGCGTGGATAAATTGAGCCCACTTTTGATTCCTAAGTTCACCATAACTATAAAAAAAACGGATCCCTTCAAGCTCATTTATCCAATTATGCTTTTTAAGCGCTTTAAATATGTGACCTCCACCCATGGTGGCTCCCTCCATTACATACATCATTCCAAATGCATGTGATACGTTGCAGATATTTTTTAAATCATCGTGTTTATATAATTTAACAGGTGGAGCGTGTTGAGATGTTTGCAAATAAGCAATATCTTGATTTAACCAGCTTAGCTTGCTGCGGCCAACAAGTAGATGTTTTGTGGCACCATAGGTTGATATAGCATCCTCCATAATAGAATAGCTACTATGCATTGCGATTAAAATTTCTAAATACGATTGTTGGGTCATATTTTTATCGAATAATACTGCACCTAGTTGTTTTTCCACACGAGAGTGAAGGAAGTCGGTACTATTTTTTATAAAAGTATGAATATTATTTTGATCGCTATTGCAAGTTATTACAGTGGCGTTTGATAAAGCTGAACCCATTGTTATCCTGAACGTATTTGGAGCATTCTAGTAGTATTCGCACCAGTATATACTTAGGTACAAGTATGTAAAATACAAAATTAAGGGTGATTAGGAAAAGGCAACTATTTATTGCGGGTTCAAATGACTTGTAAAGTTAGAAGGTCTTTGTTTATTTACAGAGCAAGTAAATGAATGCAAAAAACCCAGCCGGAGCTGGGTTTTTTAAGCAAAGTGCTTGGGAGGGATGATTACATCATTCCGCCCATACCACCCATGCCGCCCATGCCGCCCATATCTGGAGCAGCTGGCTCATCTTTCGGGATTTCAGCAACCATTGCTTCAGTTGTGATCATTAGACCTGCGATTGAAGCTGCGTACTGAAGTGCAGAACGCGTTACTTTCGTTGGGTCTAAGATACCCATTTCGATCATGTCGTTGTACTCGCCTGATGCTGCGTTGTAACCGTAGTTACCTTCACCGCCTTTTACTGAGTTAACAACAACTGATGCTTCGTCACCAGCGTTCGTTACGATTTGACGAAGTGGTGCTTCCATTGCACGTAGTGCAACTTTAATACCGTGGCTTTGGTCTTCGTTGTCGCCAGCAAGTTCAACAAGTTTGCTTGCTACGCGAACTAGTGCAACACCACCACCTGGTACAACACCTTCTTCAACCGCTGCGCGAGTTGCGTGTAGTGCATCTTCAACGCGGTCTTTTTTCTCTTTCATTTCGATTTCAGTTGCTGCGCCAACTTTGATTACTGCAACACCGCCAGCTAGTTTAGCCATACGCTCTTGTAGTTTCTCTTTATCGTAGTCAGACGTCGCTTCTTCGATTTGTGCTTTGATTTGTGCAACACGACCATTGATGCCGTCTTCTTCGCCTGCACCGTCGATGATTGTTGTATCATCTTTAGTGATTACAACGCGCTTCGCTGTACCCAGGTCTTCGATAGTTGCTTTTTCTAGCTCTAAACCGATTTCTTCAGAAATTACTGTACCACCTGTTAATACAGCGATGTCTTGAAGCATTGCTTTACGACGGTCGCCAAAACCAGGGGCTTTAACTGCAGACACTTTAACGATGCCGCGCATGTTGTTCACTACTAGTGTTGCAAGTGCTTCACCTTCAAGGTCTTCAGCAATGATAAGTAGTGGCTTGCTTGCTTTAGCAACTGCTTCTAGTGTAGGTAGTAGCTCACGGATGTTAGATACTTTTTTGTCTACAAGTAGAATGAATGGGTTGTCTAGCTCTACAGCGCCTTTTTCAGCGTTGTTGATGAAGTATGGAGAAAGGTAACCGCGGTCAAACTGCATACCTTCAACTACGTCTAGCTCGTTTTCTAATGACTGACCTTCTTCAACAGTGATAACGCCTGAGTCACGGCCTACTTTTTCCATTGCTTGTGCAATGATGTCACCGATTTCTTTATCAGAGTTAGCAGAAATAGTACCTACTTGTGCAATTGCTTTAGTGTCTGCACATGGAACAGAAAGTGCTTTAAGCTCTTCAACTGCTGCAGTAACTGCTTTGTCGATACCGCGCTTAAGGTCCATTGGGTTCATACCCGCTGCAACTGCTTTTAAGCCTTCGTTTACGATAGATTGCGCTAATACTGTTGCAGTTGTTGTACCGTCACCTGCAGCGTCATTCGCTTTAGACGCTACTTCTTTAACCATTTGTGCGCCCATGTTTTCGAACTTGTCTTCAAGCTCGATCTCTTTAGCTACAGATACACCGTCTTTAGTGATCACTGGAGCGCCGAATGATTTGTCTAATACAACGTTACGGCCTTTAGGACCTAAAGTTACTTTTACTGCGTTTGCTAAAATGTTTACGCCAGTTAGCATTTTGCCACGTGCGTCACCTGCAAAAAGTACTTCTTTTGCTGCCATGATTTAATTCCTCTTAAATTCTGTAAACGGGTTGCTAAACGAAAAGTAGGATTAGCCTACAATGCCTAGAATGTTATCTTCACGCATGATCAGGTACTCTTGACCTTCGATCTTTTCAACTTTTTCAACATAAGAGCCGAACAGCACAGTGTCACCGGCTTTAACTTCTAACGCTCTTACTTCACCGTTGTCTAAAACACGGCCATTACCAACAGCGATAACTTCTCCGCGAGTTGATTTTTCAGCTGCAGAGCCAGTTAATACAATACCGCCAGCAGACTTAGTTTCTTCTTCTAGACGCTTAACGATGACGCGATCATGTAAAGGACGAATGTTCATTTATTTAGTTCTCCTAACAGTTTCTGAACAGTACAGAAAAAATCTTGTGTTATTGCAGGGGAGTGCTTAGCCACCCGCTGCGTTTCATTGCATTCATTAATGGGGGTGGCTTAAAAAAATCCAAGTACAAAAATTAAAAAATTTTAATCTTTTCGCTCAAATTCACCATCAATAGTTGTCGGTTGGTGGTTTGGCTCTTCGTGAGTTGTTGTTTTACTGTGATATTGGAAGTGTGCAGAGCCTTGATTTGTCTGCGAACTCATGCGCACAGTGGCTTGACTGGCAAGGCCTGCAGCTAGCTTGTTTCGTATTGCTGGGGTGAGTAATAAAAAGCCAAAAAAGTCAGTCATAATCCCCGGAGTCATCAATAAAACACCGGCGATAATCACACATAAACCCGTAAACAATTCTTTGGCAGGCATTTGCCCTTGTGCCATTTGTAACTGCACGTTTTGAATCGCACCTATACCTTGTTGCTTAACTAATTTTGCACCGACAATCGCGGTTACAATCACAAGCGCTATGGTGGCAAAGCCACCGATCACTTCACTCACTTGAATGAGTAATGCAATCTCCACAATCGGCACTAAAATAAATAACAAAAACAAAAATCTAAACATAAGGCTCTCTAAAAAATGTCATTCTCTTTCGAGTCAGTGAAATATAAATAGGGGTGAGCAGGTCATTTTTCAAGGTGGAACCTAGGATCGCCTTGCTCGCTACACATTATAGTTACTATCGGCTACTATGGTGCGACTCACGTAATCAAACAAAGGTTCCTTATGACTACGCATTTTCGACTTATTTTTACTACTTGTGCAAATGAGGATGAAGCCCGTCAGTTGGCACAACATCTAGTTAAAGAAAAGCTAGCGGCTTGTGTGAACATTATGCCTACAATTGAATCTATCTACATGTGGGAAGGCGAGATAACTCAAGCTATAGAAAGTAAGTTACTGATCAAAACTAAGTCAGAAAAAATGAATGAAGTGATCCAAACTATCAAGAAATTGCATAGTTATGAGATACCAGAAATTCAGGTCGTTGATGTTGCTACAGGCAATTTAGCCTATTTTAATTGGATGGATGAGGTACTTAATTAATGCGATCGTTCCTTTTATTACTTTGTGCACTGTGGCTTGTGCCGGCAAGTGCAAGTAATAACAATTTACTTGGAAATCTACTGCAGCCCGCAGAGCAAACATTTCTGCCGGTTGAACAGGCCTTTGTTTTTGATTTTGACCAGCAAGGCAAAACCTTATTTATTGGCTGGGATATTGCGCCTGATTATTACCTTTATAAAAAGAAAGTCGAAATAATCGCTAAAGGCGCTGATATTGAAATACCTGATCTTGGTAAAGGGCAAATTATAGAAGATGAGTTTTTTGGTAAGACAGAGGTCTTCTTTGACTCGTTAAGTGTGGTTACTAAGGTCAGTAATGTCACTGAAGGGGCGGTTGTTAAAATTCGTTTTCAAGGCTGTGCCGAGGCGGGGTTATGTTATCCGCCAGAAGTTAGGACCATTCCGTTATCTGTGATTGCAGGTGAGCGAGTATCAGAGACTGCAGATGCGGGGAACGCATTAGCAGCATTAACACAAGCAGCTGATACAAATGAAGCGTCATCAGCGCCTTCTCAAGAAGCATCAAAACCAGCTGGTGAGCAGTCATATACCGATAAACTGGCATCGCAAGGCTTATTGACGAATCTTGTTATTTTCTTTTTAGTCGGTGTTGGTCTTGCTTTTACACCTTGTGTATTTCCAATGTTTCCAATTTTATCGAGTCTTATCGCGGGACAGCAGAATTTATCGACCAAAAAAGCGTTTTCGCTGTCGTTCGTTTACGTACAAGGTATGGCCGTTACGTATGCAGCACTGGGCTTAGTGGTTGCATCATTAGGTGGTCAAGTCCAAGGATATTTGCAGCATCCAACGGTGCTAATCAGCTTTAGTATTTTGTTTGTATTGCTGGCAATGTCGATGTTTGGCTGGTATGAAATCAAATTACCTAGTGGCATGATGAATAAGCTCACTCAGGTTAGTAACCAGCAAAAAGGCGGCAACTATGTTGGCGTATTTATGATGGGTGTACTGTCTGGTTTGATAGCTTCACCTTGTACAACCGCGCCGTTGTCTGCTGCTTTACTCTACGTGGCGCAAAGTGGTGACTACCTAGTGGGTGGTTTAACACTCTATGTACTAAGTTTAGGCATGGGCTTACCACTGTTATTATTGGGTACTTCTGGTGGTAAATTACTGCCAAAAGCCGGTGGTTGGATGGAGCAAGTAAAAACCTTATTCGGTTTTATCATGCTGGTTGTGCCACTTATTCTGCTTGAACGTATTGTTGATATCGAATTCATCTGGTTGATGGCTGGTTTATTAGCACTTGCAACAGCGCTGTATTTACACCACTGGCAAAGTGCGCAATCGCAGGGCAAGCTAAAAACAGCATTGTGGTTTGCTGCAACATTACTTGTTGTGACAGGGGCTAGTTTAACGAAAAATTATTTCTGGCCTAGTAAAGCGGTGGTTGCTGAAGCTGCCGTACAAACACATCGTTTTAAACACGTTGCTAATTTAAGTGAATTGAAAGAAGAAATTGCTGCCGCAAGTAGCGAAGGGCGTTTAGTGATGGTCGATTTATACGCTGATTGGTGTGTTGCGTGTAAAGAGTTTGAACACTACACCTTTCCTGACGCTAAGGTGCAAGAGCAGTTTGCTCACTTTGAGTTAATCCAAATTGATTTAACCGAAAGTGATGCAAAAACTATTGAATTAATGGAAGAGTACACGGTATTCGGTTTACCGAGTATTTTGTTCTTTGATACCCAAGGTAATGAGCTTTTAGATCAACGTGTAACTGGGTTTTTAAACGCGAAAGACTTTACTGAACATTTAGCAAAAGTAAGAAATACTGCCAAATAAACGCAAACGTGCAGGAAAATAGCAAAACGCCACTCATTAGAGTGGCGTTTTTGTTTCTAGCTAAGAAAAATGCTTTTATTAGCTAAAAATCAGCGCTTTTTCTTGTAAATGTTCAATTACACAACAAGCAAAGACAGTGATTAACTTACTTGAGTGCCTTGTCATGCCTGCATTTGCCGTAAGTAGGTAGTGATTAGACCAGTATTTTGCTGCTATTTACGTCGAAATATCTATAATAGGTGGTTAACGTGAGAAATAGTTGCTATTTTACATCAGCACGCTTAGGTTAAGCGTGGGTTTATGATGAATATGGTTAAACTGCTTACTTATAGGATATATCGCGTATTATGGCTGCAAAATTCAAACTTTTAGTTCTAAATGGGCCAAATTTAAACATGCTTGGCAAGCGTGAACCAGAAAAGTACGGCACTCAATCTCTTGATGAGATTATAGCTGAACTTAGTCAGGTTGCTGCAGGTCTCAATGTTGATTTAACGCATTTCCAAAGTAACAGTGAAGCTGCATTAATAGAGCGCATTCACGATGCATGGCAAGAGGTTGATGCAATTATTATTAACCCTGCTGCATTTACGCATACAAGCGTAGCCTTACGGGATGCATTACTCAGTGTAAACATTCCCTTTTACGAGGTGCATTTAACTAATGTGCATGCTCGCGAAGCATTCCGTCATCATTCGTATTTTTCGGATGTGGCACAAGGCGTCATTATTGGATTAGGAGCAATGGGTTATAAGGTGGCACTAGAAGCTGCAGTTAACCAATTGCAAAACACACATTAATTTTTAAATAACTAACAGGCGGGTCGTTCAATGGATATTCGCAAGATCAAAAAACTTATCGAACTAGTAGAAGAATCTGGTATTGCTGAATTAGAAATCACTGAAGGTGAAGAGTCAGTACGCATCAATCGTAACAACATGGCTGCAGCACCTGCAATGCAATATGCTCCACAACAGTTTGCAGCACCTGCGCCTGCAGCGGCGCCAGCTCCAGTAGCAGATGCTCCAGCAGCAGAAGCGGCTGCTCCAGCTGCACCGACTGGTCACCAAGTTAAATCACCTATGGTTGGTTCATTCTACTCAGCGGCTTCTCCAGAAGCAGCACCTTATGTAGAAGTAGGTTCTAAAGTAAATGTTGGCGACACGTTATGTATCGTTGAAGCAATGAAAATGATGAACCAAATCGAATCTGATAAAGCAGGCACAGTAAAAGCTATCTTAGTTGAAAATGGCGAGCCAGTAGAATTCGATCAACCTTTATTCATCATTGAATAATAGCGCAACAAAAGGCCAACTCTATGTTAGATAAAGTAGTCATTGCAAACCGAGGTGAAATTGCACTTCGCGTACTGCGCGCCTGCAAAGAGCTTGGGATCAAAACTGTTGCTGTGCATTCAACGGCAGACCGTGATCTTAAGCACGTGTTACTGGCAGATGAAACAATTTGTATTGGTAAACCATCAGCGACTGAAAGTTACTTAGATATTCCGCGCATTATTGCAGCGGCAGAAGTAACAGACGCAGTTGCTATCCACCCAGGTTATGGTTTCCTTTCTGAAAATGCAGACTTTGCTGATCAAGTTGAGCAAAGTGGCTTTGTGTTTATCGGTCCTAAAGGCGACACGATTCGCTTAATGGGTGATAAAGTTTCTGCAATCGAAGCGATGCGTAAAGCAGGTGTACCTTGTGTACCTGGTTCAGATGGTCCATTAACGGCAGACAGCGAACGCAACATTCAAATCGCAAAACGTATTGGTTACCCTGTAATTATTAAAGCAGCAGGCGGCGGCGGCGGTCGTGGTATGCGTGTTGTTCGCAGCGAAAAAGAACTAATCGATTCAATCGCTCTTACTCAGCAAGAAGCAAAGCAGTTCTTCGGTAATGGTATGGTTTACATGGAAAAATTCCTTGAAAACCCACGTCATATCGAAGTTCAAGTACTTGCTGACGGTCAAGGCAATGCAGTTCACTTAGGTGAGCGTGATTGTTCAATGCAACGTCGTCACCAAAAAGTTGTTGAAGAAGCGCCAGCGCCAGGTATCACAGCTGAAATGCGTAAGTTCATCGGTGACCGTTGTACTCGTGCATGTATCGAAATTGGTTATCGTGGTGCAGGTACGTTCGAGTTCTTATACGAAAACGGCGAGTTCTATTTCATCGAAATGAATACTCGTATTCAGGTTGAGCACCCAGTAACAGAAATGGTAACTGGCGTTGACTTAATCAAAGAACAGCTAAAAATTGCAGCTGGCCAGCCATTATCATTCACACAAGAAGATGTGGTTATTCGTGGTCATGCAATTGAGTGCCGTATTAATGCTGAAGACCCAGAAACCTTTATTCCATCACCAGGTAAAATCACGCGATTCCACCCTGCTGGCGGTTTAGGTATTCGTTGGGACAGTCATATCTATGCAGATTACACCGTACCACCTCATTACGATTCAATGATTGGTAAGCTGATCTGTTATGGTGAAAACCGTGATGTAGCCATTGCTCGTTCACGCAATGCGTTAAACGAATTAGTGATTGACGGTATCAAGACCAACACACCACTACACAAGAAAATCTTGGCAGATGAGAACTTCCAAAACGGTGGTACAAACATCCACTACCTTGAGAAGAAGCTAGGTCTGTAAACAAAATTCTGTTTAAGCTAAAAAGCCGGCAACTTTGCCGGCTTTTTTTTGTCAAATTAGGCATAAGAGCGGCTCTCGCCTTACAAAAATATTCTGGTATGATTAATAAAGTAATGTGTTTTTAGTTTTTCATGAGGTAATAATGACCGACAGTGTTGGTTTTCCACTCGCTGATGAAGCGGCAACGGTTAATATGGGTAAGCAACTTGCAGCCTTAATGGAGCAAGGAGCAGTCATCTATTTACATGGTGACTTAGGTGCCGGTAAAACGACATTAACCCGTGGTATCGTGCAAGGTTTCGGTCATCAAGGTAAGGTTAAGAGTCCAACTTATACACTGGTCGAGCCTTACCAATTAACTAAAGCTGATGTCTATCACTTTGATTTATATCGCTTAGGTGATCCTGAAGAACTTGAATATATGGGTATTCGTGACTATTTTTCACCACAGGCTATTTGTGTTGTGGAATGGCCCGAAAAAGGCGGCGAATTTATTCCAACACCGGATCTTGATATCACCCTGCGCTATGAAGGCGAGGCGCGTGCTATTTTAATTAACAGCTTAACCGACCGTGGTCAGGCAATTGTTCAGCAACTTAAGAGCGCGTAAGAATAAACATATAAAAATAAAGGTGTATTAGTAAAAATGGCTCGTTGTACATTTAAACTATTAACTATATTGATGTTTTTGTTTGTGAGCCAAGTTGCGCTTGCACAAAATACGATTAATAGCGTACGTGTGTGGCCCTCACCTGACAGCACTCGTGTGGTCTTTGACTTAAACGATAAGCCAGATTTTAGCTACTTCATGTTGAAGAACCCAGCTCGTTTAGTGATTGACTTAAAAAATACCGACAAACTAGATAGCTTGCCTGCTATTCCTAAAAAGCATCAGATTGTTTCAAAACTGCGTTATTCAAAACCAAAAGATAGCAAGAGTGTGCGTTTTGTTTTTGAACTAGCTCGTGCCAGTAAACCAGTTGTGTTTGCTTTATTACCGACCGATCCATATAAACACCGTTTAGTGGTTGACCTTGTGGATAAAACGCCGAAGGCAGAACCAGTTGCTTCAACCAATACCAGTGTTAAAAAGCGTGAGCTTCATCAAGAACGCGATATCGTCATTGCGATTGACGCAGGCCATGGTGGTGAAGACCCGGGCTCAATTGGTCCGTCGGGC
Organism: Pseudoalteromonas sp. Isolate3; assembly: GCF_022398505.1. Classification (NCBI taxonomy): domain Bacteria; kingdom Pseudomonadati; phylum Pseudomonadota; class Gammaproteobacteria; order Alteromonadales; family Pseudoalteromonadaceae; genus Pseudoalteromonas; species Pseudoalteromonas sp. Isolate3. Next base: position 26,468 of record NZ_JAKEVN010000020.1, read on the forward strand.
ACGTATGAAAAAGATATCACGCTGCAAATAGCGAAGCGCCTGGAGCGAATGATAGATGCTGAAAAAGGCATGATTTCGCGCATGGTTCGCCGTAGTGACTACTTTGTCAATTTAAACACCCGTACTAGCATTGCTCGAAAGAAAAAAGCAGACTTCTTTGTGTCGATTCATGCTGACGCATTTACCAGCCCGCAGCCAAACGGCGCTTCTGTCTGGGTGCTATCACTGCGCCGCGCTAATTCTGAAATTGGTAAATGGATTGAGGATAAAGAAAAACACTCAGAGCTTTTAGGTGGTGCTGCTGGGGTGTTAAAAGATACTGCTAGCGAAAAATATTTAGCACAAGCACTGCTAGATATGTCAATGGATCACTCAATGAAAACAGGTTTTAGTGTTGCGGAAGAAGTGGTTAGCGAATTAAGAAAAGTTGCTAAAATGCATAAGAAGCGTCCACAAGCGGCGAGTCTTGCAGTATTAAAATCACCGGATATTCCGTCTATTTTGGTAGAAACAGGGTTTATTTCGAACCCGCGCGAAGAGCGAATGCTAAAAACGGCGCAGCATCAGGAGCGTTTAGCAAAAGCAATTTTCACTTCGATTAAAAATTACTATATGCAAAACCCGCCAGATGACTCGTTATTTGCTAAGTTAAAAGCGCAGTTTCCGACTAAACATAAAGTACGTCCCGGTGAGTCGTTAAGTATTTTGGCAAGCAGATACAACACCTCTGTTAGTAAGCTAAAAACGGCCAACAAGTTAAAATCGAATACCTTGTTTATTGGTCAAGAGCTTGATATTCCTCAAAGCTAGTCAATTTTCGTGTTAGGAACACTATGAGCATAGAAATACTACCCGCGCGATTGGCTAACCAAATTGCTGCGGGTGAGGTGGTTGAACGCCCCGCATCTGTTGTTAAAGAGCTAGTCGAAAACAGTTTAGATGCCGGCGCAACGCGCATTCAAATCGATATTGAGCGCGGTGGTCATAAGCTGATTCGCATTCGCGATAATGGTTCGGGCATTAATAAAGATGAGCTGACATTAGCTTTGTCGCGCCATGCTACAAGTAAACTTAAGTCACTTGATGATTTAGAGAACATCTGTTCACTGGGTTTTCGTGGTGAAGCACTCGCTTCTATTAGCTCAGTATCACGGCTAACTTTGAGTTCAAAACCAAAACAACAAGAAGCCGCATGGCAAGCGTTTGCTGAAGGACGGGATATGGCGGTGCAAATCAAGCCAACTGCACATCCCGATGGCACCACCATTGAGGTAAAAGACTTATTTTTTAATACCCCTGCGCGGCGAAAGTTTCTTCGCACCGAGAAAACTGAGTTTTCACATATCGATGAGCTAATAAAGCGTATCGCGTTGAGTCGCTTTGATGTATCTATTACTCTTACACACAACGGCAAAGTTGTGCGTCAATACCGTGCAAAGCCAAACCCTGAGCACGCAATAACACGTGTAGCGCAAGTTGCTGGTAAGGCGTTCAGTGAGCAGGGTTTGCATATTCAATCAGGTGAAGCAGGCTTGATGCTACGAGGCTGGGTATTACCAGTGGGTTCAGCAAATAGCACTCAATATACCTATGTCAATAATCGCATGATGCGCGATAAACTCATTTTGCATGCGATTCGCCAAGCTTTTGAAGAAGTTGCTGGATCAGAAGAGCTTCCAGGATTTGTAATTTATATTGATATTGATCCACGCCAGGTCGATGTTAATGTGCACCCGGCTAAACATGAAGTACGGTTTCATCAAGGTCGCTTAGTACATGATTTTATTCTGCAGGCAATAAAACAAGTTGTAGTGCCGCTTCAGCATGAAGCCGGTTTTACCGAACATAATGACACTGCTTTTCAAAATGCTTCGTTTGATGAGACAAACCTAAGCAGCACGCAGCCAAGTTTGAATCAATCAGTGCCAGCAGAGCAGTATGATTACCCCAAATCTGAATTACAACCGACACGTTTAACAAGTTATTCTGGTACAACAGGTCGTTCTGGAGGTGGTTTTGGTAGCGACAGCCAAGGGCGCAGTAAAACATCGCATCAAGATGTGAATGCTTTTTATCAAGGGATCAGTGAGCAACATGCCGCGCATTTTGACCAAGTACGCCCTGAACCAAGCATTGCAGCACCGGTTGCTGAGCAAGCTAAGCTTGCCAAACTCATTCACGTACGAGAAGGCGAATGCGTATTTAGTGAAGATAACCAGCTATTTGCTGCGCACTTTAAGTATGCTTTAGCACTCGACTGGCAAGTGCAAGTAGAACAAGCTGGCAGTCTTGATGGCAAAGCTTTGTTGTTGCCTGTGCGAGTGAATGCAAGTGCTGATGACATTAGCGCCTTAAATGCTCAGCAGTCGTGGTTTACCTTACTCGGTTTTGATTTGGTTATTGAAAAGCAATTTGTGATGGTTAAAAGGCTCCCGCCTTGTGTGTATTTACTTGATGTGAGTCATGCTATTGAGTGCCTGATTAGCGGCTGCAAATCATCGCTAAGTTCACTGGATAAATGGCTAGAATGGTTAACACAGCAAATTCCAAAACGCTATTACGCAAGTCAAGCCTTTATGGAGCAAGTGACTCGGTTAGAAAATAATCCACAAACTATGCAACGTTTACGTCAAAAAGCAGTTAAAATAGATCTATCTCAGTTTTTAAACTAAGCAAGGTATTTAGGCTTGAATAACTTACCCGTCATTTTTTTAATGGGACCAACCGCTGCAGGGAAAACAGACTTAGCAATTTCGCTGTGTGGGCATTTAAACACAGAAGTAATCAGTGTTGATTCAGCATTAGTCTATAAAGATATGGATATCGGCACTGCAAAACCAAATGCAGAAGAGCTAGCTCGTGCGCCGCATCATTTGATCGATATTATTGACCCAGCAGATAGTTATTCAGTAGCAGATTTTCGCCGTGATGCCATTGAAAAGATTGATCTATTTCATAAGCAAGGTAAAGTACCTGTATTGGTTGGCGGTACAATGATGTATTTTAAGTCGCTTATTGATGGCTTATCACCGCTACCAGAGGCATCACCTGAAGTACGTGCCGAGCTTGAAAAAGAAGCAAAGCAGTTAGGCTGGCCACATTTGCATAAAGAGCTTGTGAAAATTGATCCTGATGCAGCACAAAAAATAAGCGAAAATGATTCGCAACGAATTAATCGCGCATTGGAAGTGTATCGTATAACAGGTAAAACAATGACTGAGCTGCAAAAACAAAAACAGCCTGAGCTTCCTTATACTTTCCATCAATTTGCCATTGCGCCTGATGATCGCAGTGAATTACATCAGCGAATTGAGAAAAGGTTCAAAATAATGCTCGATCAGGGGTTTGAAAATGAAGTTTCATCCCTATATAAACGTAAGGATTTACACCCAGACCTACCTTCGATTCGTTGTGTGGGTTATAGACAAATGTGGGATTACATTGCTGGCGAAATTGACTATGATGAAATGGTCTTTCGCGGTATTGCAGCCACACGGCAGTTAGCCAAGAGACAACTGACTTGGTTAAGAGGTTGGCCTGATGTAACTTGGTTGACTTCGGGTGATGAAGAAAACTTGCAACGTGTAGTAAGTTCGCTAAGCTAGTAGTAGCTGAAAGTTTTTTAGCTTTGTTAAATTAGTTCAGCTACTTAATTATAATAACACCTAGAACGAAGGAAAATAACATGGCAAAAGGCCAGTCGTTACAAGACCCATTTTTAAATGCGTTACGTCGTGAGCGCATTCCAGTATCAATCTTTTTGGTTAATGGCATTAAATTGCAGGGTAAAATCCAGTCATTTGACCAATTTGTTATTTTACTTGAAAACACCGTTAATCAAATGGTGTATAAACACGCTATTTCAACTGTTGTTCCAGCGCGTTCTGTTAACTTCCAAGGTGTTCAAGGAAGTGATGATTCAGAAGAGCAAGAACCTGGAAATTTTTAAACTTAGGAGCGTAATGCTTGTTTGACCGTTATGAAGCCGGCGAACAGGCAGTTTTAGTTCATATCGACTTACCTAAAGAGGGGGATCGTGAAGATCTCCACGAATTAGAGTTGTTGGTATCTTCTGCTGGTGTTAGTAGTTTGGCGATTGTGCAAGGCAGTCGTCAAGCACCACATCCGAAACTTTTCGTCGGGACCGGAAAAGCAGAAGAAATCGCTGAAACTGTCAAAATCCACAATGCAGATGTCATCATTTTCAACCATCAACTTAGCCCGTCACAGGAGCGCAACTTAGAACGCGTTTGCCAGTGTCGTGTTCTTGATCGTACGAGTTTGATCCTAGATATTTTTGCGCAGCGAGCGCGTACTCACGAAGGTAAACTTCAGGTTGAGTTAGCTCAGTTACGCCATATTTCTACTCGATTGATCCGTGGTTGGACCCACCTTGAAAGACAAAAAGGGGGGATAGGTTTACGTGGTCCGGGTGAAACCCAGCTCGAAACCGATAGACGATTATTGCGCGCAAGAATTAAAAATATTCGTGCCCGTTTAGATAAAGTCGCTGTTCAACGTGAGCAGGGTAGGCGTGCACGAACGCGAAATGAAATTCCAACGGTTTCACTAGTTGGTTATACCAATGCTGGTAAATCAACGTTATTTAACCGCATTACAGATTCTGATGTGTATGCAGCCGACCAGTTATTCGCAACCCTAGATCCAACCTTACGTAAGTTGGATATTGGTGATATAGGTCCGGTTATTTTAGCTGATACGGTAGGTTTTATACGTCACTTACCGCATGACCTTGTTGCAGCGTTTAAAGCAACCTTAACAGAAACCCGTGAAGCTGATTTGCAGCTACATGTTATTGATGTGGCAGACCCTCGTCGAAAAGAAAATATTGAGCAAGTACAGTCTGTTTTAAAAGAAATTGAAGCAGATGAAGTGCCTCAGTTATTGGTTTATAACAAAATAGATGCACTAGATGACGTTGCGCCACGTATAGATAGAAACGATGAAGGTCAACCAGTACGAGTTTGGTTATCTGCGCGAACAGGCGTAGGCTGTGAGCTACTGTCTGAGGCAATTAATGAGTTACTTGCCAAGAAGATGTTTGCTGATGAACTAAAATTAGCACCACAATATGGTCGTATTCGTGCAGCATTATTTAACTTAAACGCAGTTCATCAAGAGAGTTTCGATGAACAAGGAAACTGGTTACTATCGGTACGCTTACCAATGGCAGACTGGAATCGCTTGAAAAAAGAGATGGGACAAGAGCTCGACTCTTTCGTAGTGACTAATTAAAAATCACCGGCATTTGTCTTTTTTAGTATGAGAAACGCTGTAGATTTGATAGATTTAACCTAATTCATTTAGATAACAATGGAGTATAGCTATGGCCTGGAATGAACCGGGTAATAATGGCAATGATAAAGATCCGTGGAATAATAAAGGCGGAAAAGATCAAGGCCCACCTGATTTAGACGAGGTAATGCGTAAGTTCGGCAACAAGTTTGGCGGTTTATTTGGTGGTAATAAACCAGGTAAAAGCGGCGGCGGACTTGGCGGCGCAGGCATTTCTTTCATCCTCATTATTGCCATCATCGTATGGGCATTAAGTGGTATTTACACGGTAAAAGAAGCTGAGCGCGGTATTGTTTTACAGTTTGGACAATATGACCGTATTGCAGAGCCTGGCTTACGTTGGAAAATGACTTTCATTGAACGTGTGATTCCGGTTGATATAGAAGCGGTTCGCTCTCTATCTGCAAAAGGCTTCATGCTAACCGAAGACGAAAACGTGGTTAATGTTGAGTTTGAAGTACAGTACCGTGTTATCGATCCACACCTTTACAAGTTCAGTGTTACTGATGCTGACCACAGCTTACAACAAGCGCTTGATAGTGCACTACGTTATGTTATTGGCCATGTAAAAATGGACCAAGTGTTAACGACTGGTCGTGAGTTAGTGCGTCAACAAACGTGGGATGAGCTTAACAAAATCATCGAGCCTTACAATCTAGGTATTATTGTGAGCGATGTGAACTTTAAAGATTCACGTCCGCCGGGTGAAGTAAAAGATGCCTTTGATGACGCTATCGCTGCACAAGAAGATGAAGAGCGTTTCATCCGTGAAGCCGAAGCGTACGCTCGTGAAATTGAACCTCGTGCTCGTGGTCAAGTAACACGTATGACACAAGAAGCCGAAGCATACCGTGAACGTATTACACTTGAAGCACAAGGTGAAGTGGCTCGATTTGAAAAGCTATTACCAGAGTATCAAGCGGCAAAAGAAGTTACACGTAATCGCTTATATATTGATGCAATGGAAGAAGTGCTAAGTAACAGCTCTAAAGTGTTAGTTGATGTGAAAGGTGGTAACAATATGCTGTATTTACCACTTGATAAAATCATGGAAAAACAAGGTACAGCGACACGTGTTGCATTACCAAGCTCAAGTGATATTAAAGATCTTCGCAACAAAATAAACACTTCACGTAACAGTACGGTAAATTCAAGTAATGACCGTTTCGCAACTGACCGTTTCAATGAGGGGAGATAAGCAAGATGAAAAATTTTAGTTTAGTAATACTTGCCCTTGCAGTTGTGCTGTCTTTTTCTTCGATTTTTGTTGTACAAGAAGGCGAGAAGGCAATCGTTCTGTTATTCAGCAAAGTTGAAAAAGATAGTAATGACAACGCGGTGGTATATGGTCCAGGATTACACTTAAAAGTGCCTTTCTTTAGCCAAGTACGTCGTTTAGATGCACGTATTCAAACGCTAGATGGTGCACCAGATCGCTTTGTAACAAGTGAGAAAAAAGATTTAATCGTTGATTCATATGTAAAATGGCGAATTAATGACTTTAGTGCTTTTTATCTTCGTGCTCGTGGTGATAAGCAATATGCAGAAACACTACTAAAGCAAAAAGTGAATAATGGCCTGCGTACTAACTTTGGTTCTCGTACTATCAGAGAAATTGTCTCAGGTGAGCGTAGTGAACTGATGGAAGAAGCATTAGTACAAGCTTCTGAAAGTGCACAAGAGCTAGGCATTGAAGTACTTGATGTGCGTGTAAAGCAAATTAACTTACCGCAAGAAGTGAGTAGCTCAATCTTCCAACGTATGCGAGCTGAGCGTACTGCGGTAGCTAAAGAGCACCGTTCTGAAGGTCAAGAAAAAGCTGAAACGATTCGTGCCGAAGTGGACCGTCGAGTCACAGTTATGCTTGCAGATGCTGAGCGTAATGCGCGTACTGTTCGTGGTCAAGGTGATGCAGATGCCGCTGCTATTTACGCGAATGCCTATAGCAAAGATGCAGAATTCTTTGGTTTTGTGCGTAGCTTAGAAGCGTATAAGAAGACTTTCAAAGATAAACAAGACGTGATGGTGCTTTCACCAGATAGCGACTTCTTTAATTATATGAAAGGTACAAAAGCACAGTAACTAAAATTTGTGTGATGAAAAGCCCTGCATTTTGTAGGGCTTTTTTGTTTCTGTGAATGATTAATTTTCATCCTCAACTTTTTTATAAACCTCTGTTCTGCCTGTAGTTGTTGAATTATTAAAGAAGGTAAAAATTCAGGCGCAGAAAAAATAAGCTAAACGGGGTGATCTTTCACCTCGTTTTCTGATAAAATCTCGTCCTAATTTTTTCTAAGTGAATTTGCAATGGGTAAAAACGTTGTTGTACTAGGCACCCAATGGGGTGACGAAGGTAAGGGTAAGGTAGTTGACCTCCTTACAGACAAAGCATCTTTAGTAGTTCGTTATCAAGGTGGTCATAACGCAGGCCATACTCTGGTAATCAACGGTGAAAAGACGGTTTTACACCTTATTCCATCGGGTGTATTACGTGACAATGTTAAGTGTGTGATCGGTAATGGTGTTGTTTTATCACCAGAAGCATTAATGAAAGAAATCGGCATGCTAGAAGAGCGTGGCGTACCAGTACGTGAGCGCTTATTAATCAGCGAAGCATGTCCATTAATTTTACCTTTCCACATTGCATTAGATTTAGCCCGTGAAAAAGCACGTGGCGATAAGCCAATTGGTACTACAGGTCGTGGTATCGGTCCAGCTTATGAAGATAAAGTAGCACGTCGTGGTTTACGTGTAGGTGACTTATTCAACCCTGAACAGTTTGCTAGCAAGCTTAAAGAAGTATTGGAATACCATAACTTCACATTAGAGCATTACTACAAAGCTGAACCAGTTGATTTCCAAAAGACATTTGACGATGCAATGGCTATCGCAGATATCTTAAAAGCAATGGTTGTTGATGTTACTGAGCTTCTTGATCAAACTCGTTTAGCTGGTGATAACATCTTATTTGAAGGTGCACAAGGTACATTACTTGATATCGACCATGGTACATACCCGTACGTAACATCATCAAATACGACTGCTGGTGGTGTAGCAACTGGTGCTGGTTTTGGTCCACTACACCTTGATTACGTATTAGGTATTATCAAAGCATACACGACACGTGTAGGTTCAGGTCCTTTCCCTACAGAGCTTTATGACGGTCTTGATAAACAAGATCCAGTTGGTAAGCACTTAGGTGATAAAGGCCATGAGTTCGGTGCAACGACAGGTCGTTTACGCCGTACAGGTTGGTTAGATGCAGTAGCAATGCGCCGTGCAGTTCAAATCAACAGCATCTCAGGCTTCTGTTTAACTAAACTAGATGTATTAGACGGTTTAGAAACATTAAAAATCTGTACTGGTTACCAGTTAGAAGATGGCACTGTAACGAACGTTACACCATTAGCTGCTGAAGGTTACGAAAAAGTAACGCCAGTATACGAAGAAATGCCTGGCTGGTCTGAAAACACAGTAGGTGTAACGTCAGTTGATCAATTACCACAAGCGGCACTTGATTACATCAAACGTATTGAAGAAATCACTGGTGTTCCAGTTGATATTATCTCTACAGGTCCTGACCGTGTAGAGACGATGGTATTACGCAACCCGTTTGCATAATTGCCATAGTGACTAAAAAAGCTGCTTCGGCAGCTTTTTTTGTGCCTAAAATTCACTCTGGAATGATAATTGTATATTATTTGCTAAGACCGACTTTTTTTAAGTGATTTTGATGCGTGTTTTATTGCCTTTAACATTACTCTTTTCCAGCCTGAGCATGGCTGAAGAGCCCATTGCAGCAGTACCTCTGTACTCAGAGAGCGAGTTAATTGGCTTGATCAATAAAAATGCACACCTAGCACGTGTAAAGGCAGATGATTGCCAGTTAGTACGAGATATCGAAGCACGAGCCAATAAAATGGCACTACCATCGTATCAGTTCTTGTATGGTGATATGTTAGCTTATGCGGTGTGTGTAGACCGCAATGTAGAATTAGGGGTTTATTATATGCGTCAGGCCGCTCAACAAGGGCTAAGCGCTGCATTAGAGCAACTTGGCCGCTACTATGATACAGGACGGCTCGTACAGCAAGATAAAGCCATGGCGGTAACCTATCTGCGTGAAGCGTCTGCGCAAGGCAACTTAAAAGCGCAAATGCGTTTAGTAAATCTGTTTAACCAAGGTTATGGCAGTCCACGTGATTATGAAGATGCCTACCGTTGGTTATTTCATTCAATGGTTGCTGATAAAGCTACTCACAAAAAAATCGAAAACTTACTAGCGAAGCTTGCCGAAAAGATGCCAGATAGCGTCGTTGAGCGCGCGCGTTTACCTATGTAGAAACATACAAATAAAAAGGCCAACTGATGCTGGCCTCTTGTTATACCAATCCGCAATAATACTTAATCATTTTGAGGGATTAAACCTGTCGCTACCTGCGTTAAAAATTTCTCATTTAGAACAACTRAATAACGAAATTTTTGCCTTGTTATCAACAAGATTTTCTTGCCTCAAAATAGACTAYTTAATTAAGCGAATTGGTATTATTTCTCTTCTTTACTTTCTTTTGGTTTGCCGTTGTTTGGGTCTTTTAACACCGACAACTTAGGTGGTTGTAGCGCAACGATACGCTCACCTACTTGTGGTGTCTTTTCCATACTTGTCGTAAATGGGCGAATTTTAATTGGTGAATCGTCATCATCATTTTTTTCACCACTTAAAATGAACAGTGGTATTGCTTCGCTATTGATCTCTTTGTATTGCTCCCAACTAAATTCCTCAGAAATGCGAGTTGCACTGACTTTGCCGCCTTTGGCTATTAAGCTACTTAAGCGAGCGTACGCACCATTGTCTCCAAACAAAATCTGACGTGATAAGAACGTCGCACTGTCTTTGTTTGCTTTAGCATGGTTAGTTGAAGAGCGCAGTGAAAACACGTCTTTTTCGTCGAGTAAATGCGAGAAATATTGCACGCCCAATGCGTTGTGATGACGGTTAGGCGATAGCGCTAATACGCTACGAATCGTCGTTAATGGTAAATAACGCTCTGCATGTTCTGATTGCGGGTTACCATAGTAACAAGGTAAGCCGTCCATGCGCGCCATTTTACAGTTTTCCCATGCAGGATCAGACAAGTGCACCGGAATGTTTTGATCTTTTAAGCCACAAGCAATAGCACGTGCTACATGGTTTGCACCAATAATTAATATGGTATTTGGAGCAGGCTGGCGTACTTTTAATAGTTTAGCTAATGGCGTTGCTGTCAGGCTTTGTAGTACCACTGTTACTATGATCACAGTGAATATGAGTGGCACTATTTTTTCGGCGTCGGCAATGCCTGCTTCTACCATACTCAAAGCGAATACAGAGCCTACCGCTGCTGCAACAATGCCTCGTGGCGCAATCCACGATAGCACTAAGCGAGACTTTAGCGGTAAATCGGTTTTAAAGGTTGATATTGCAATACATGCTGGACGTGCCACGAAGAGCACGATAGCTAAGAAAATAAATACATCGCTATGTAGCATCATTAAATCAGATAACTGTAGGCGGGCTGCAAGTAAGATGAATAGCGATGAAATTAAGATCATCGAAAGGTCTTCTTTAAACTCAAGTACTGAGTCAATTTCGAGCTCATCTTGATTAGCAAGCCAAATACCAAATACGGTTACAGCCAATAGACCAGATTCATGACTTAAGTGGTTAGACACAGTAAAACTAATTAAGACTAAAGCTAAAATACCAAATTTATGTAATTCGAAAGGGAGCCATTCGCGGCGTATCAGTAATGTAGTAAGCCAACCTGCAACCACACCAATTGTTAAACCCACCCCTAAAGTTTTAAATAGGGCGATAATGGTATGGCTTAGTACTTCGCCTTGACCTACAAGCATTACAGCTTCGAATACGAGTACAGCGAATAATGCGCCAATTGGGTCTATTACTATGCCTTCCCAGCGTAAAATACGATCGATATCTTGAGTAGGTCTCATAGAGTTTAACAGCGGTGCGATAACCGTAGGACCAGTAACGACAAGAACTGCACCAAGTACAGCGGCAACCCGCCAATTCAGCTCTAAAATCCAATAAGCACTTAGGCTTACCACCAAGCATGTTGTGATCATCCCGATGGAGCAGAGGTTGCGAACAACCTTGCCGATACCTTTGAGCTCTCTAAAGTGCAGGGTAAGTGAACCCTCGAATAAGATCACCGCTACGCTTAAAGAAACCACAGGAAATAATAAATCCCCTAACAGTGCGTCAGGTTCAAGCACACCACTAAATGGTCCAAGTATTAAACCTGTTAGTAGTAAAAATAAAATAGCCGGTACACGAAACGCCCATGCTACCCACTGTGCTAATACAGAGCACAAGGCGATCCCTGCTATATAAATTGCTGACATAGAATGAATTATCCTTTAGTTACTACTATTTAAAAAATACCAACACCTTAGATAATCGTGTTTGAAGACGATAAACAGCCGCTGAACTTTTAAAAAATACTTATCTATTAAAGCCTACTCACCGTCATGGATACAAGCAAACTTGTTGCTTCAAATACGATTTTAGTCGTTATTACTACTTTTTGGGCTATTTTGAAAACAAAAATCTGATTTGTTAATGAAAAATCATCAGGTCGAAGATGTTGCGTCCTAAGTTGCTGTTAAAAAAAGTCTATTTTTACCATTTATGGTAAGTATAAAAGCCATGATTACTTTTTACACTTGATCTTTGACCCTGATTTCCCGTATTATATTTCGTGTTCAAACAATTTGATATCTAAATATTTATAAGCGTTGTCTTATACTTTCAGAGTTCTACCTCTAAATAATCAATTGTTTGTAACAGTTTTAGTGTTTTATACACTTTGTTTTCTAATTAAATAGAAATGAGCTTGTTAGTGTTCAGTGTGTATTTATTACGTGTTGAATAGAATTAAAGTTCATTATCTGGTCAATGTTTAGCTCCCATCGTGGCAGCTAAATCTCGGTCATACAATCTACACCCTATCTGTTGGTGTACCAGATTGTATAGGCTCTATGTATGTTGTTATTAATAAAAGCCGCACACAGCTTTTTACAGCGATACATAAACAACACTTATCTTTTTTTATCAACTTATGGTTTATAACCGTTTGGTCTACTGACTGAATAAAAGTTGTGCTATATCTAATCGCAGTATTTGCGTGGCGTAGTCGTGTGCATAGATAAGTCGTTTGGCAAAGTGATAATAGTCAGTGCGTTTAGTTGTGCTAAACGCGAGTCTTTTAATCAGTGGCAAATTGGCACTGAACAGATAGTAAAATGGAAAGTTGAACAGTTATGCAAAAGTTAAATTGGCGACGTATAGTACTAAAAGTAGGTAGCGCATTAATCGCACCCGAACAAGACGGGTGTCGCTCACGTTATTTACTGACCATTGCACAGTTCATCGTTCGCTGTCGAGCGCAAGGTATCGAAGTGATTTTAGTATCATCAGGTTCGGTAGCTGCTGGTTCGCATTTATTCCCAGAACAAGAAAAACGTTCAGTGACGATGAAAAAAGCAATGGCTGCTGCCGGTCAAACAGAAATGATGGCAATGTGGGATCGATTTTTTGATTTTCCTTCGGCACAGATTTTATTAACCCACGGTGACTTACGTGACCGTGAGCGTTACACCAGTATTCGTGAAACAGTTTTCACCTTACTTGAACATGGTGTATTACCTATCATTAATGAGAATGACACGGTAACGACCGATGATTTAAAAGTTGGCGACAATGATAACCTGTCGGCAATGGTCGCCGCAGCTGCGGATGCAGATGCATTGATGATTTTTTCGGATGTTGATGGTCTTTATGACAAAAATCCGAATTTACATGAAGATGCTGTGTTGCTTCCTAAAATTGAAAATATTGATGAATCAATTTATGCCATGGCCGGTTGTGCAACCAGTGCCGTTGGTACAGGTGGTATGAAAACGAAAATCGAAGCGGCTGAAAAAGCCACTTCACATGGTATTACAACTTTTATCTTAAATGGTTTTAAAGAAGAGACGTTTAATCGACTACTAGCGGGTGACAACCCAGGTACTATCTTCACACCATATGAAAAACCAATGCAAGAGGCTGTGCATTGGATGACTCACACAGCGAATGAGCAAGGTGAGGTTGTAGTTGAAGGTTCATTTGATGAATCATTAAAAGATGAAGACGGCTGTATTCGTAGCGACGAGATCGTTGCGGTGCACGGAGAATTTGGCGTAGGCGATACTATACTAGTTCGTAGTGATGATGGTACGCGTCTAGCAAAAGCAACAGCGAATTACAGTAGCTGTTTATTGAATTTTATTGCTGACAACGAGCAAAGTGAATTTAGCGAAAAAATGCAAGATTCAATCGGCCCAGTTGTTTCAGAGAAAGATATCGCATTATTGGAGAAGTCATGAGTTTAATTACGGATATTTCGAGTCAAGCTGCCAAAGCTGCAACCCAGTTAGCTTTACTTGATACTGCTACTAAGAATCAAGTTTTAGCTGAGATGGCACAGGCATTACGTGAAAGCAAAGCCTTTATCATCAAAGAAAACGAAAGCGATTTAGCGGCAGCACGTGATAATAACCTTGCTGCATCTATGATTGACCGATTAACGCTTAACGATGAGCGTATTGAAGCGATGGCTGAAGGTATTGAAGTCATTGTTAGTCTCGATGATCCTGTGGGTCAATTACGCGAAATTTCAGAGCGCCCGAATGGTATCAAGATCAGCAAGATGCGCGTACCACTTGGTGTTGTGTGCATGATTTATGAAGCACGTCCAAATGTGACGGCTGATGCTGGTGCATTATGCTTTAAATCAGGTAATGGTGTTATTTTACGTGGTGGTAAAGAAGCACTACGTAGTTCACAAGCGATCGCTAGTGTGATGCACAAAGTACTTGAGAAGCATGGTTTACCAGCAGCGTTGATTTCAGTGATCCCAGATCCAGACCGTGGTCTACTAATGGAACTGATGCAACAACGTGACACTATTGATTTAATCATCCCGCGTGGTGGTGAGGGTTTAATTAATTTTGTAACAGAAAACAGTACCATTCCAGTAATTCAGCACTTTAAAGGTGTTTGTCACCTTTATGTCGATAAAGACGCTGATCTGAATGTCGCTATCAACTTATTATTAAATGGTAAAACTCAGCGTACCGGTGTGTGCAATGCCCTAGAAGGTTTAGTGGTACACCAAGATATTGCAGATGAGTTTTTAAATCTATGTGCAGTGGTACTTCGTCAAGAAGGCGTAAAAGTAAACGCAGATGCTAAAGCTGCTGAATATTTTGATAATGCTACTGTGCTTGCTGATGATGAATTTGGTGAAGAGTATTTAGATTTAGAAATCGCAATCAAAGTTGTGCCAGATTTTGCTGGTGCAATTGATCATATTGCTAAGTTTGGTTCAAACCACACTGAAGTGATTTGTACTAAAGACCAAGCTGCGGCTGAGCTATTCCAACGCAGCGTTGATGCCTCTGTTGTGATGGTTAATGCGTCATCGCGTTTTTCTGATGGTTCACAGCTAGGTCTAGGTGCTGAGATTGGTATTGCGACAACTAAGCTACATGCTTACGGTCCAATGGGTCTTGAGTCACTTACGACTGAAAAATACTTAGTGAATGGCGAAGGTCAAATTCGTGAGTAACCGATAACAAGTGATCATTTTAAAAGCCGGGCTCTGCTCGGTTTTTTTATGTCTAAAACAAGTTTACTTTAATAAAGTAAAACGTATAAACGACTAGAAATATAAAAATTGGTTAGATAACTTAGCTTTGATTATTAAATTCGGCAGGTTGCCTAAAGAAAGGTAGGAAAGTGGTGGAGCTAAGCAGGATCGAACTGCTGACCTCCTGCGTGCAAGGCAGGCGCTCTCCCAGCTGAGCTATAGCCCCACATTCCTAAAATACAGGATGCTTAAGTCTTGCGTCTCAAGCGGGGTGAACTTTAAATATTTTTACATATTTGGTCAAGTATTTTTTTTAAAATGTTCGAATTTTTACTCTATTGTTTTATTTTTGGTAGACTAAAGCGCATTCACTGTACAAGGCTTATCCAATAATGAAAAAAATAGCATGGCTTTTGGTTGTTTTACTTACCGGTTGCGCAAGCCAAGGAGAAGCACCTCCATTTGAAATTAATAATAAGCAGTTTTATGAAAAAAATGACGACCAAGGCAATAAAATTTTTGCCTATGTGGTGTCAGTTAAAGCACAAGGAAGACAGCCAATTAACCTTGATAAGCCAATGACACGCAGGCAGTTTAAAGACTTTGCCGAGCAAGAAGTATTTGAAGAATCGAGCAACTTAAAACTTATGCTCGAAGATCAAGCGGTCGAATTATTAAATAAAGAACTTAAAGAACGGAAGTACTGCGACGATAAACACGTTATTGACGAAGTATTATGGCGTGATTTAAGTGTGCAATTACGAGGACGTTGTTTGTAAATGTATGCAGATAAAAATAAGTTAGCTGCTACGCTAGCTCAATTAGATATTAACTATGATGTGATTGAGCATCCACCGTTACATGGTAGTTTAGATGCCGATAAATTTATGCTCGATAGACCGGGCACACGATTAAAAAACCTGTTTTTACGAGATAACGAAGGCAAGCGGCATTTTTTAGTGATCACTGCCCATGACAAGCAGCTTGACTTAAAAGCCATTGCTCAGCAGCAAGGGTTATCTCGTTTAGGATTTGCATCTGATGAGCGGTTAGCGCGTTATCTGAAAGTGCCACCGGGCTGTGTTTCTATGCTGGCACTTTTAAACGACAAACAAAATAATGTTACCCTTTGGCTAGACCAAGAAATTTGGTTCAACGAGCTTTTTCATTGTCACCCTTTTGAAAATACCGCGACATGGTTGATGAAAAAAGATGACTTAGAGCTATTTTTTGCAAGTACCGGGCATCAGCCTCGTATCGTATTTCTTCCAGCCAAATAAACTAAGCTTAAACCCACTAAGCAAACTAAAAGTAGCACGGTCATAAAGGCAACTTGGCCGTGTTGCTGATATACCAGTCCAGGCAATAACGAACCGAGTGCGCCACCGCTGTAATAAAACGATACATAACCCCCATTGGTGACACTTGCAGGTGCACTGCTGATTTTATTTACTAATGGCGCCGCACTTGAGTGGATCACGAACATTGCGCCACAAAAGCCGGTAAAAGCAATAACAAAAAGTATTAACTGCTGACTCATCAGTAGCACCATGGTCAGACTATAGAATACAAATACCCAAGTTAATAAACGCCAAGGTGTTGATGACTTTCGTAACAGCCAAGGTGTAGCTATGGATGCGAGTGCACCAAGCAAGTAACCGCTGTAAACCAGCCCGATATCTCGGGTATTAGTGATAGCAAAACTGTCTTGTAGGATGAAAGGTAAATAATTCAATAGCGCTGCAAAGCAAAAGAACATACAAAAAATCGCTCCATATAGCTTTAATACCTGCGGATCTTTTAATTGTTTTAGATACAACAGAGGCGATTTGGCTGCATGAATGCTCGCACCTTTGCTTGATTTTGGAATGGTGATTGCAAACAATACTAACCCTAACGCAATCACATAATAAAAGCTTTGCCAGCTCAAAAAGTCAGTAAATAAGGCCGCGAGTATACGTCCAAAGTAACCGCCGACGATGGTGCTGCCAATGTATAGGGTCATATTACGCTGTAATTGGTCGGCCTGATAAGTTACACCAATATAACTGGTCATGGCTGTGAGAGCCGCTGGGAGAGTGAGCCCTTGAATAAAGCGAACCAGTAATAGCAATTCAAAACTAGGTGCTAAGGTAAAAGCGACACAGCTTATTGCTAGCACAAACATAGCAATCTTTAAAATTGTTAACGGATTTCGTTTTGCTAAAAATAAGCCATACACTAAAGGGGCGATAGCCAATGGCAGCATGGTCGCTGTCATTAAGCTACCTGCAGTGGCTGGCAATACAGAAAAATAGTTGGCAAATAATCCAAGCAAGGGTTGTGGGGCGTATAAAACAAAGAAAATAAATACAGAGCAAAGTAACAAATGTCGCAGCTGCATTTTAAGCTCCCGAGAGGAAAAGCCCTAGCTTATCGGGTACAGGGTTTTTTACAAGTTCAAAGGCGACTAAAATTATAAATCTTGCGTTAAATCAATATGTCATGATTTCATCGCGTGTTAATCTCACTGCAATATACTCGATTGCTGTGAATCAAGTGGGCTCAGTACTGTTATTTGTTGGCAGAGCTGATTAAAATAACCCTAATACGCATTAATAAATTGGAATTTCGTCATGGGTTCATTACAAGAGCAATTACTTAAGGCTGGCCTTACTACGTCACACAAAGCTAAAGTAGCCAAAACAGAGAAGCGCAAGCAGCAAAAGAAGAAAAAGAAAGGCGCAACGAGTAATCCTAGCGATCTACAAAAACATATAGAGCAAACTAAGCTAGAGCAACAGAAAAAAGCTGATGAGCTTAATCAAGCGCGTTTAGAAGAGCAGAAACAACGTGAGCAAGTGGCTCGCGTTAAGCAGATTTTAGAGCATCACAATCAAGAAGAGATCCGTGGAGATCGTACATTTAACTTCACTTATCAAAATAAAGTGAAAGAGCTCGAAGTAAACGAAAAAACACAGAAGGCCCTAGCTGGTGGCCGTTTAGCAATTTGTGTTTTAGAAGGCCAATTTTTTGTACTGGAAGACGAACCAGCACGAAAAGTCGCTGAAGTCAGCGAAGATTATATAGTGTTCCATGTTGAGCCTGAAGATAAGCAAAAGGATGAAGATGATCCGTATGCTGATTTTGAAGTGCCTGATGATTTAATTTGGTAGTTATTGTTTCGATTGCCATTACAATTTTCGGGTGCAATATTGTTAAATCATGGTCTACACTAAAGAAAATGTTTAATAACCCGTCAAAAAAGAGAAGATACAAATGAGCAAGATCACGAAAATTTTATGTGGGGCTGGCATTGCAATGGCTGCAAGCCTATCTTTTAATACTATGGCTGCCGATGGTGCAACACTTTACACAGCTAAGCTTTGTCAAACTTGTCATGGTGCAGAAGGTAAAGCACCTATCATGCCTCAGTACCCTAAGTTAAACGGTCAAAATAAAGAGTACTTACTAGCCCAAATGAAAGATATCAAATCAGGTGCGCGTAGTAACGGTATGACTGCTGCAATGAAAGCGATGGTTGCAAATGTATCTGAAGAAGAAATGTCTGCAATTGCTGATTACTTATCGCAAGTAAAATAAGCGCTAATTGAGTGAAAAAGGCCACATCAATTGATGTGGCCTTTTTGTATCAACTATTGATCATCCATTAATAGTAATTTAGACTTCTATACATCTATTTGTGCAGTGTCACATATACAAGGTTTTCCATGTTTGACTTACCAAAACTCGATTTAAAAAATAAAGTATCTGAACAAGAATGGCAGCTACGTGTTGATCTAGCTGCATGCTACCGTTTAGTTGATCATTTTCGATGGGGTGATTTAATTTACACCCACCTATCGGCGCGTTTACCAGGCACAGATCACTATTTAGTTAATGCATTTGGTTTAAGTTTTGACGAAGTGACTGCATCAAATCTTGTGAAGGTAGATTTAGCTGGCAATATTCTTGATGACACGCCGTTTAAAATTAATCCGGCAGGTTTTACCATTCACAGTGCTATTCATGAAGTACGTGATGACGCTCACTGTGTAATTCATTTACATACAAAAGAGACCATTGCCGTTGCAACGCAAGAAAAAGGCCTGTTACCACTAAGCCAATACTCAATGTTCTCATTACCATCATTGTCTTATCATGGCTACGAAGGGTTAGCGGTAAACAGTGACGAGAAAAAGCGTTTACAGGATGACTTAGGCACCACTAATCACATGCTATTGGTTAACCATGGTGGCTTAACCGTGGGACCAACAGTAGGTGATGCCTTTATGCGCTTTTATGATTTGCAGCGCGCCTGTGAAATTCAATTGGCTATTCAAGCCAGTGGCCAAACGGCAATCCCAGTACCACAACCTATTATCGATAATATTTATAATCAAGCGAATGTCGTGCATAGCGGCAGCACCGGTGGCCAGTTAGCTTGGCCAGCAATGCTACGTAAAGCTTATCGTCTTGATCCTAGTTTTGCTCAGTAAGGAGTAGCCATGAAAGTTAATCGCGTCGAAGTGTTCGATATTCATTGTCCAGAAAGACCAGCTTGGACACCTGTTTTTGTGCGTATTCACACTGATGAAGGTATTAGCGGTGTGGGGGAAGCGGGTCTTGCTTATGATTTAGGTCATAGCGCAGCAGCGGCAATGATCAAAGAAATGGCTGATGCCTTTTTAATTGGTCATGACCCATTTCAAACAGAAAAACTGTGGTCACGAATGCTACGCGAAAGCTTTTGGGGTTTAGGTGGTGGTCCTGTTGTGTATGCAGCAATGAGCGCCATTGATACTGCGCTTTGGGATATAAAAGGTAAAGCATTAGGTTTACCTGTTTATCAGCTATTAGGCGGTAAAGTTAACGATAAGCTACGTACTTACGCATCACAATTACAGTTTGACTGGGACAGCGAATTTAAAGCGCTTGTTCACCCAGAAGAATACGCAGAAGCAGCGCTTAAGGCGATGGCTGAAGGTTATGATGCGGTAAAAGTTGATCCAATTCAGTACGATAAAAACGGCAATACTTATTATGATCGTACTAACATTATTTCTCGTGCAGAAATGAAGTTATATCGTGCGCGTATGCAAGCTATTCGTGAAGCGGTCGGTGACGAAGTTGATATTATTTTTGAATGTCACAGCTTACCAGGTGCGACATCAGCAATTCAAATAGGTGAGATTGCTGAAGAGTTCGATTGTATGTATTACGAAGAGCCAGTGAACTACTTAAATCATTCATTACATGCAAAAGTTGCCGACAAAGTTGCCGTGCCAATTGCGGGCGGTGAACGTTTGTATAATCGCTGGGGTGTGCGTCCATACCTAGAAGATCAAAGTATTGATGTACTACAGCCAGACTTAGGTCTATGTGGTGGTTTCACAGAAACTAAAAAAGTGTGTGATTATGCAGATATTTTCGATGTGCGCATTCAAGCTCACGTGTGTGGTGGACCAGTAGCAACCGCAGCTTCGTTACACCTAGAAACCGCAATTCCTAACTTCTTAATTCATGAACATCACACCTATGCGATTAAAAAGTGGAACCGTGAGTTATGTATTCAAGATCCACAGCCTAAAAATGGTTTCTTCCAAGTATCAGAAGAGCCAGGGATCGGTATTGAGCTGAATGACGAAGTTGTTATGCGCTCACAGCGTGTTGAGATTAAGTAACAATCGATAATACTATTAAGTTAAATAT
>NZ_JAKEVN010000200.1:0-3540 GCF_022398505.1 Pseudoalteromonas sp. Isolate3
ATTAAAAATAATTTTATTTGGTTGAATTTTAAGGATAAAAACATGGGTGGAACAAAAGTGGAACAAAACTGTTAAAGATTGGTGTAAAGCGTTGATTTACAAGTTTTAATATAAAGAAAATGGTGGCCCCTCCCAGACTTGAACTGGGGACCTAACGATTATGAGTCGTGTGCTCTAACCAACTGAGCTAAGGGGCCAATGTATTAGCGAAAGCTAAATTTTTGATGCGTTTAGCAGGTTTAACTGACTAAAGCGGGATGCAGTATAAAAAGTTTTTGTAACCTTGTCACTAGCAAAACCCTTTATTTTAACAATCACTAATTCAATTGCTCAAATAGTAAACTTTTTGTTTTTACAACAACCTTAAAGCATGCCGATTAGTTTCTAGCTTCCGACATTGTTCTAGATCAAATAGCTAGATCAGTAAACTCGTTAAAATAGCCGCTCAATCAATTGCGGAGTGCTGACTGTGATAAATTTACCAAGCTGGGATCAATCTCTGATCAACAAGTACAATATTTCTGGGCCTCGATATACATCTTACCCAACGGCATTGTCTTTAGCTGATGGTTATAACCAACAAGATATGATTAACGCGATTGCAGCGTCGAAAAGCCGTTCTTTATCGCTGTATATCCATATCCCTTTTTGCAGTCAGCTTTGTTATTACTGTGGCTGTAACAAGGTGATCACACGTCATCAATCCAAAGCCGATTTATACCTAGATAATTTAGCGCTTGAGATTGCTGAGCAAGCAACGCTTTTTGCTGATTATAAAGTTGAGCAACTGCATTTAGGAGGTGGTACGCCAACTTTTTTATCGGCAGAACAAATGAGCCGCTTAATGACGTTAGTTGAACAGCACTTTAATTTTGCTGATGATGCCGAGCGTGGTATTGAGATTGACCCTCGTTCTTTAGCTGATGGCATGCTAGTTCACCTACGTAAGCTTGGCTTCAATCGTGTCTCGTTTGGAATTCAAGATTTCAATGATGATGTGCAACTGGCGGTTAATCGTCCACAAAGCGTGCAATCTGTAAAAGGCTTGATTAGTGAAGCTCGTGAGCTTGGCTTTAAATCTATTAATGCCGATATGATTTACGGTTTACCTTTGCAAACGCCTGAGAGCTTCAAAGAGACGATTGCACAGCTTATTGAACTAAACCCCGATCGCGTTTCGGTATTTAACTATGCTCACTTACCAGATAGATTCGCAGCACAGCGCAAGATTAAAGACGCTGACTTACCATCTGCTGGCGATAAGCTCACTATGTTCAAAAATACACTTGAGCAGATGTTAGCGGCGGGTTATCAGTTTATCGGTATGGACCACTTTGCCCGTAAAGACAATGAACTGGCAATTGCGCAAAACGCAGGTCAATTACATCGTAATTTCCAAGGGTACACAACGCATGGACAGTGTGACTTATTAGGTTTAGGCGTGTCGTCTATTTCGCAAATTGGCAATGCTATTTTACAAAACGAAAAAGAGTTAAAGCACTATTACAAAGCTGTGCAAGAAGGGTTTGGCAGTGCAGTATGTAAAGGTGTCGCTCTAACTGATGACGATACTTTACGTGCCGCAGTAATCAAACAATTGATCTGCCAGTTTGAGCTTGATATTCCAGCAATCGAAGAACAATTTAATATCAACTTCGCTAGCTACTTCTGTGAGGCACTAAAAGCACTCGACCCACTGCTTGCTGATGGCTTGGTGACTGTTAGCCAAGATAAGATCACAGTAACAGCCCGCGGTAATTTATTTATTCGTATTATTTGTATGTGCTTTGATGCGCACCTACAACAACAAATCAAGCAAACTCGTTTCTCACGAGTTATCTAGCCCAACAAAAAGCAGAGCCTAGGCTCTGCTTTTTATTTTGCTTAAATCACAACTTCTGCTTAATTGAATACTACGTTTTCGCTGCCTGGCGCGGCTTTAAACTCTTCAATTATGCGGGCGCAATCTGCTTTAATCTCATCGCTATGCTGCTCTTCAGCACGCCAGCGAACGGTGTCCATTTTGAAAACCTCTTTTTTAGAGTATTTCTTTCGAGCATCGTGCGTTGGCATATCTTTTACGACTTCGTACATTTTAAAGATGCCAGGGTAACGCTCACTTAACTCAAACTCTTCTGCAAAGCTGTATTGAGAGATCAGCACCCAAATGCGTAAGCAGCCTTCAGAGAACTCACATTGCTCTTCATTCATTGCACGGGCAATTAAATGAATGCTATCGGCTAACTTTGCATTACGTTTTGCTTTTGATGCTGCAAGCTTTTGCTCATGCTCAGCTTGCTTCTTGGCGATAAGCTTATTTTGCTCTTTTAGTTTATAAAGAAGTTGTCCTGCATAAAACGCAAGCCCTGCGATAATTGCCGCACCAATTACTATGGCAATAATCAAGGTTGTGCTCATCGCTCATCCTCACCTTCGTCATCAAACCATTCGTTGGCTAAGTCATCTGATAAGTACTTATCGAAGTCAGACTCACCTTCATCGAATGAATCATCTTCAAAGTCATCTTCGTACTCGTCTTCATCTTCAATACCTAATAGCTCGCATAAAGCCTGATGACGAGCAATACGACTATTAAAGTACTTAGCATCTTTACCAGTTAATAACTCGCCACGCTCATGACGCTCAACCAACTTCAGTAGACGCTCGTCATTTTCTAGCGCTTCTAACTCTTGCTCTGGCGTTAATTCAGGCTCAGCCACTTTTTTAAGCTCAACCATTGGTTTCAAGTTGCGTTTCATTTCAACTTTCGGCTCGGCCTTAGGGGCAACTAAAGAAATAGGCTTTTTACTACCAACACGCTTATCTTTCGGTTGATTGTTCGCTGCTGCGTTTTCTGCACTTAGTACATCAGGTGCATTTCGAGACCCTGGTTTAGCGCCTTTGGTCTTTTTAACTCGCTGCTCTTTTAACGCGCGCATTTCTTTAAGCTTTTCTTTGCTTAAACGTACAGGACCATTTGATGGAATTTTACGCGACTTTTTCTTTCTACTCATATCTTGATCATCTCACTTAAGAGGTTGTGCACAACGCCTTTGTGGCATTGTAATGCTGGCATAACCAGAAGAATTCGATGTGCGGATGTGGTTGGTCAACTTGACGAACTGCGCACTTTTTATACTTTTAGTACAAACGGTGGCTATTGTAACAGGACAAATAAAAAGGCGGTAGAGAAAACATCTCTACCGCCTACTAATCTGAGCGCCAATTATCTGGACACTTCTCCCTTCGACTTTTTAGTCTTTATTATTTTTATTATTATTGTTTATCCATTTTGTTATTTTTTTAACCTTCCGTGTAGCATTCCATTTTGTTTTTATTATTAAACTTCCATGAGCTTTTATTATTCTCGGTCAATCCTGACGCTTTTTTGTTATTTCCTTTAGGACACCTAACCAGTGTCAACCCCTAAAGACTTGCCGCAATCACTTTCCTTATTACATTGTCCATGTTGTTTTGATGTCTCAGCGACAGTGGTTAATTTACTCATTAATAATTTTGTTACAACTAATTTATATAATT
>NZ_JAKEVN010000201.1:0-3530 GCF_022398505.1 Pseudoalteromonas sp. Isolate3
AATTAATCTCTTATTATATTTTTCTCGTTCGCTTATAGCTAGCCTCAAAAGAAAAGTTCACATAATGCTGTAACCTAAATGTTAATTTTTAGTGTACAAAACGCTACATGGTTTTACGTGAATTCCAACTTTTATTCAGTCATAAATTAGCAATGGATTGCTACTTTGTCATTTGCAAAGTCCGATTCTGAGATAACAATTCGAATAATTGAAGGAGATAACAATGAAATTACGCAGCGCGTTTACCAAGCTGTCATGTGCTTCAGCCTTTGCTTTAGGCACGATGATGACACTTTCGCCAGCAGCGAATGCAATGAAATTAAAACAACAAAATTTGCAAGAAATGACAGCTGAGTCACAAAGTATTATTGCTGGTCAGGTGGTAAGTGTAACAGATGGTTTTGATAACAATCGTCCATATACTGAAGTAACTATTAAGGTGTCTTCAGATGCCAAAGGCAAGTTAAAAGGCAACTCTACTTACACATTTCGCCAGTTTGGTTTGATTAAGCCTCGCTCAATGGGCAATGGCAAAGTGTATTTAGGTGCAACACCAGAAGGCTTTTCTAAATGGCGTGAAGGTGAACAAGTGATTGCTTTTATGTATAAACCAGCCTCAATCACAGGTTTTCAAACTACAGTAGGTCTCGCTCAAGGTAAGTTTGTGGTGCGAAATGGAAAGGTAGAAAATCGTTTTGCTAATCATGGTGTTTTTGAAGGGGTGGACACCAGTAAGTTGTCAACTGAACAACAAAACCTTTTAACCACACCTGGTGCGGTTGATGTAGGTGTTTTCATGGATTTAGTGGGTAAATTTTCTGGAGTACAACAATAATGAAATTTTCTAAAATCTCAGCAGCTTTAGTCCTTGCAACTGTTTCAACGGGTGTTTTAGCAGGCGGTCCACTTTATATTCATGAACCGACAATGCAGCCATACAAATGGGACACCTCAAAAGGCAGTATTCCAGTATGGACTGATGGCGGTCAACTTATCAAAGATAAAGATGGTAACGATGTTGAAACCTTCACGGTACTTGAAAAAGGCACTGTATTTAACATTGATGTTACTTTACCTGATGGCACAATAATCCCTGCTAATACAGAGCTTGAACGTGATTATACATTTTTAACAATTGAACAAGCTAATGCGGTAACAGCAAATGCTGTGAAAGAGTGGTCGGATGTAGAGACATCGACTTTTGAGATGTCAGTGCAAGGTACTATTTTTGAGAAAACAGGCATTGCGGATGTAACCGCTGAAAATGTAGACCAAATTTATGGTGTTGAGAACGGTTATGGGTTTTGGGTCAATTACGACACTGATGGCGGCATTTTAGAAAACTATTTTGGTGTGTCCCGCGACTCAGTATTGGGTATTGCATTCCCTGAGTGGGCAGATGAGGAAACTGGTGAGATTATTGAAGCGACAGCTTTAATGAACGGTTGGTATGTAGATATTAATGATACTGATGGCACGCAAGTTGGTGGGGTATTTACCCATGAGTTTGGTCATGCGATCAATATGTCTCACTCGCAGGCTAACGGTCACTTAGTTTATATGTCGGCAAGCTATAGCCCACAATACGATGGTGTACCTGGTTGTACTGGAGTTACTGAATTTACCAGCTCAAGTATGCTTGATTTTTCTGCTATTGAAACAATGTTCCCATTTATTAATGTTCGTTCAAGCGCAGGCTCTAATCAGCACACAATTAATGTAAAAGACGATATTGTTAATATTTCTGACCTTTATCCTACAGAGGAATACAAATCAAAGTTTGGTAGTATTCGAGGAAAGCTTTTTACAAAAGAAGGCGTTGAGTATTCAGGTATTAACTTGATAGCTCGAAACCTTGATAACCCTTATGAAGATGTGATCACTCAACAGTCTGGTAATATGACTCAAGGTCGAATTGGCCCAGATGGCTCATTCACTATTAATGGCTTAACGCCAGGTGCGCGTTATGCACTTTACACTCAAGAGATTAATACTGGGGGTTACCCAACTCAGCAAACAAATATTCTGTCAGAAGCAGAGTATTGGAATGAAGATGAAAGTGCTAATCCAAGTATCGACAATGCGTGTGCCCTAACTGAAATTGTTGTTTCTGCAGGTGAAACTAAACAAGTTGAGATGTTCTTTAACGGTTATCAAGATGGTATTCAGTATACGCCATTGGTTTCAGCGTTTGTGGTGGATCACGCTAAAAATGGTAAAAAGGCACTAGGAACTACATCATCAGGTATTCCATTTTTATATGACAGTGCGACTAAATCGTTTGATACTCTAGTAAGCCCTGATGGTTACGCCTTATTAAGCTCTACAAACACTGCTATGAATAAAACTGCCACTAAAGCAGCTATTACAGCACACTTTAATGATAACGGTATTATGCAAGGTGGAGTATGGGATATTAACTCTGGCCATGTATCAATGCTTGAAGATTTAACTGGTAATAGCTGCACATTATCGAGTCAACAAGGTGATAGCTCGCATAGCATCTGGGATATGGATGATGCAGGTAAACTTGTCGTTGGTAATACACGTTTCCCATATGATGGTACGAACCGCTGTGCAGAAGGTGAAGGCGCTAGATCTGTAGGAATTCCAACCGTATGGGATGTTAAAACAGGCAAAGCGAACTTATTACCAGGTACTAAAATGGTTGATCGCTCCTATAATTCTGGTAAAGAAATCGCTTTAGTGGATGGTGATACAGAGATCCGTCGCACAGCATGGGCCCGTGCTGATCGTATTTCGGGTAATGGGGAAACAATTACAGGCTCAACAAATGGTTTTACTCAAATTGCTTGGGTTAATGGTGAGTTTGTAGATACCTATACTGAGTTTGGTGCAATCGACAATTCAGTTATCTCTGAAAATGGTCGTTATGTTGCCTTTGGTGCTATCGAAAACCGTCGCTCTGCTGGCGTTAAACTATGGGATACCGTATCTAATACAACGCAGAAAATTGGTAGTTTACGTTGGTGTGACAACATTCCTGCGGTAAGTTTTTGGACAAACTATTGTGACTTAGGCTACAGCCATGAAGAATTAGTTGAATTAGGCTTTGGCTTACCTTCAATCATTGTACTTGATGCAAACGACGACTTGTCAGTAATTACTGGCCGCGCTGGTAGTGGATTAGCGGGCGGTTTTGTTGGCGCTATTTACCTTGAAGGTATCGGTTGGATGTCAACAGAGGAATTCTTTGGGAAACAAGGTGTAAGCGAGGCAAAAGGTATCTTAACTGATAACATGTTTGGCTTAAGTGCGAACGGCTCTGAGATTATGGCCGGTGTAGCAGGACTAACATTGTCAATAGAAGTTGATGCTAATAAAGCCTTCGTATGTGATAACGGGCGCGACCGTGAGCTTAGCTTCCCTAAGCAAGTAGTTGAAGCTGTTAAACTTGGTGCTGAGTTTGGTCGCTGCGCGCATTTAGATGACTAATACTTTGTCGTGTTAATAATTAAAGGCCCACTTAGTAACTTAGTAAGTGGGTCTTTAATTTAACTATATTAAAG
>NZ_JAKEVN010000202.1:0-3489 GCF_022398505.1 Pseudoalteromonas sp. Isolate3
AAAATAAAGATTCTAATATAAAAAATGCCAGCATTTAGCTGGCATTTTTGTTACTCAATTAGAAATCAGCGAGCAAGTTTTTTATCTATATAGGCACATGACTTAGTAAGTGCCTTTTGGCACAAGGCTAAATAATCACGCGCTTTAGGATAATAAAAAGATAAACAGAAAAGTCCTGCAATAAAAAAGATCAGCGACGGTCCGGGAATAATAACAAAAACTAATCCCAATAACATGCATAAGGCACCTAAACTGATTAATGCAATCTTTTTCATCTGTCTATCTCATCTGCTGCTTTATTACACAGTATAAAAGCATTACTCCAGAAATCGATAAAAAGAGTGTTACAAACTGTAAAATCTTCAATTTATCTTAGCTATTAGCATGATATAATTTGCAAAATGCCTTAATTTATCACTGTCATGATAGCAACAATAAGCCAACAACAAGCTGCCACAGAACTCGTATCTAATTACTTAGAAACAATTAAAAAACAAGGTTTTAGTGGTGATACCGATGCAAGCTTTTCTACACGTTTAAGTTTATCGACCGATAACAGCGTTTATCAACAAGTACCTCAAGGTGTCATCTTTCCAAAGTCAGCAAAAGATATACAACTTGCTATGCAAATTGCGTCACGTGATCCGTTTTTATCACTGACTTTTGGTCCACGTGGTGGTGGCACGGGTACTAATGGCCAATCGCTAACGCCAGGAATAGTTGTTGATTTATCTCGCTATATGCGTGAAATCTTAGAAATCAATGTCGAAGAAAACTGGGTGCGCGTTCAAACTGGTGTAATAAAAGACCAATTAAATGACTTTTTACGTCCTTACGGTTTTTTCTTTGCACCTGATCTGTCAACTAGTAACCGAGCAACAATTGGTGGAATGATAAATACAGACGCCTCAGGTCAAGGCTCTTTAGTTTATGGCAAAACAAGTGATCATGTTTTAGGCCTTACTACTTATCTTGTTGATGGAACAGAAATGTCTACAACACCTATGAGCGTTGAAAAAGCAAAAATAATTGCTGAACAAAACACAACCATAGGTAAATTATATAAAACAGTTATCGATATTGGCCTTGAGAACCGTGATGCTATTTTAGAAAAGTTCCCGCGTTTAAACCGCTTTCTTACCGGCTACGATTTAGAACATATTTTTTCTGATGATTTACAAACCTTTGATATGAGCCGATTAATTACTGGCTCTGAAGGATCATTAGGTATTGTAACTGAAGCAAAACTAAACATTACACCAATTGCAGAATTTAAGACTTTAATTAACATTAAATATGATAGCTTTGACTCTGCTCTGCGTCATTCACCATTCTTAGTTGCAGCAAATGCAACTTCTGTAGAAACTGTCGACAGTAAAGTACTTAACCTTGCTCGTGAAGATATTATTTGGCACTCAGTATCGGACTTAATAACCGATGTTGAAAACAGAGAAATGCAAGGACTCAACATGGTTGAGTTTAATGCTGTTTCACCTGAAGATATTAAAGATAAAGTAGATACTCTTTGCAAGTTACTTGATGAATGTGTTGAAAAACAAACTAATGGGGTGATCGGTTATCAGTTAACGAATGACAAAGCTGATATTTTAAAAATTTATGCAATGCGTAAAAAATCAGTAGGCCTTTTAGGTAATGTAAAAGGCAGTCAAAAACCGTTAGCTTTTGCTGAAGATACTGCGGTTCCACCAGAAAACTTAGCCGATTTTATAGTCGAGTTTCGTGAACTTCTCGATAAACACAACCTACAATATGGTATGTTCGGCCATGTTGATGCTGGCGTATTACATGTTCGACCAGCTCTTGATATGTGCGACCCTGAACAAGAAAAATTACTTCGACATATTTCAGATGAAGTCGTTAAACTTACTGCCAAATATGGCGGCTTAATGTGGGGTGAGCATGGCAAAGGGTATCGTAGTGAATATGGCCCTGAATTTTTTGGCGAACATTTATTTACACAATTAAGAAAAATTAAAGCGGCATTTGATCCAAATAATAGAGTAAATCCAGGTAAAATCTGTACTCCACTTGAAAGTAAAGACTCACTAGTTTCTGTTGATGATCAAAAGCGAGCTTGGTTCGACAAAGAAATTTCTATCGATGTTAAAACAGAATTTAATAACGCTATGACCTGTAACGGTAATGGCCTGTGTTTTAACTATGACGAAAAATCACCAATGTGCCCATCTTATAAAGTTACTGGTGACCGCCGTTATTCACCAAAAGGGCGCGCAAGTTTAATGCGTGAATGGCTACGACTTCAAGAGTCAGAAAATATTGATTTGCTCAATGTTGAAAAAGAATTGATCAATGGCGAAGTCATCACTTGGTGGGAGCGCTATCAACATAGTCGTGATAAGAAAAAGGGCGTTTATGATTTCTCTCACGAGGTGAAAGAATCTATGGACGAATGTTTAGCTTGTAAAGCATGTACAACTGCATGCCCAATCAAAGTGGATGTTCCAACATTTCGTTCAAGGTTTTTAAATTTCTATCACAGTTATTATGCACGACCAGCTAAGGATTACTTAGTTGCGGGTATCGAGCAAACTGCACCTGTTATGGCAAAATTTGCTAAAGTTGTTAACCCAATAGTAAACACTAAACTTGTTTCTGGGTTAATCAAAAATACGATTGGTTATGTTGATACGCCCAGTTTAAGCGTCCCGCAACTTTCAAAACGTATTTCAAAAGAGCAGCATTTCAATTTTGAATTACTTAATTCGCTTTCAAAAGAAGAGCAAGCCGAATATGTACTGATAGTACAAGATCCATTTACTAGTTTTTATGAAGCCGAATTAGTCGAAAGCTTTATTAAAGTAATTAAAGCGTTAGGCAAAAAACCAATGCTATTACCTTTTAAACCAAATGGTAAAGCACAGCATGTGAAAGGGTTTTTAAATGAATTTAGAACAACAGCAAAAAATGCTGCTGAGTTTTTAAATTCACTGAGTGAAATCAATGCACCATTAGTTGGACTCGATGCTTCTTTGGTTATGTGTTACCGAGATGAATATGTATCAATCTTAAAAGAAGACCGTGGTGATTTTAAAGTTGAACTTGCCCATGAATGGCTTCAAACGCAAAACTTCAAACAAGTTTCACTTACCACTAATAAGACTTCGCCATTTAAGCTGTTAAGTCATTGTACTGAAACAACAGCAATGCCAAATGCGTCTAAAGTTTGGCAAACTATTTTTGCTGACCTGAATTTACAATTAGACACAACAAGTACTGGTTGTTGCGGAATGGCAGGAACCTATGGCCACGAAAAACAGAACCAAGAAAATTCACGCGCACTTTATGAAATGAGTTGGCAACCAATTGTTGCCGACAATGAACCTGAAACAATTTTAGCAACAGGGTTCTCATGTCGCAGCCAAGTAAAGCGCTATGAAAAATTCAAACCAAAACACCCATTACAATTAATTGCAGAGCTACTTTAAAAATTAAAGTGCTATTAAATTC
>NZ_JAKEVN010000203.1:0-3484 GCF_022398505.1 Pseudoalteromonas sp. Isolate3
CATTAAAAGGAAAATATATCCCCCACCAAGTAGTTTTATTTTTAAATTTTCATTTCTCGTATAATTTCCTCTAAATTTTCATGCCAATGATTGCTAGCCGCTGTACTTGATTTTACTAAGTGAGTTTTATGCTTCTCGAGCTGTGATTTAATTACGGCAATCCACTTTTCATCATTTGGTTTGGCTTCTAATACTTGTTCAAAAGCAAATAACATACTTGAGAAGAACCACAAATATTTCGCGTATTCTGGATCATTTTTTGATTTAGCGACATACTCACCACTCGCTAATTCAGGGTGAGCGATACATAATGCTAAATACTGCTGATAAATTCCATGTGCTTGTGCTGAAGCCGAAGTATTACGCCCTACCTGAACTTGCCAGAAAGCAATAATCAAAGCCCCTATTGCCACAAATAAACTAGTAATTGGAACCCAATTTTTCCAAGTTTCAATATTTAATAAAACGGCAAAACCTGTTTCAAAACATGTCATCTGTTTACTCCTGCTGGTTTAGTTTTAACGGCTCTATATTTTTTTATTTTTCTTGTGAAAGCTGCTAAATCAATGTCAGCAGTACTAATTGATATTTGTTTGCTTCCATGAGCATGAGAGATTAAACGATCATAACGTTCTTTATAAGGTGCTTGTATCGTTGATCCTCCAAACTCACCAATATTAGAAATAACTATATGTTGATACATATGATATTGAAGAGCAGCAGCCATATTATCGAAGGTGTTTACATCTTGGTTATGAGCAACCACTACAAATAAATCTGTAGTATTTCTTAAATCCGCGGCTAGCTTTATATCTGTCGCGTCATAACAAATAGCCCCACTAATTCTGAAAGGCCCTTCATCATACCCATGTAATTCTAAAATGTGCTGACAAGGCCTATAACCAATAATCCCAAGAGCAAGCTCATCCTGAGTCATGTTTTCTTTACCTTGATCTCTGATCACCCATTGCCTTCCACTTTCTCTATAATCAGGTATAAACCACCTAGCTACATTGACTAACTTTCCTTCATGATTAGTAAATACCAATCCGGCAAAAATAATAGCACCAGTTGTATCAGCAAGTCGTTTAATGAGATCTTGATCATCAATATGTACAGCTACTTCTGCAAAAACAATTAAGTCAGCAAACGGTTTAGTTTTTTCACCTTGAGCTTGTGCTTTACTTTCTAAAGTTTTTAACGTTAGTTTACAAACCGAAGATAAGTGCTCACGGTGCTTAGTCCTATAGACTGGATTATTAAGTTCAGGATCGGAAACACTAAAGTCCGACGACATAGGCAAAAGCTGCTGAACTGTTGCAACCCTTAGGTAGTTACGTTTGCTAGGTCTTGCAACTCTCGTTGGTAATGCGGGTAAAGAAGAAGAGTTACAAATAAGACTATTTAAATAACTCAACCTTTTTTTTAGGCAAAATTCAAATGTTTCTAAGCACTCTATAGAGCGTACATCTAAATCACTCACAAATGTTGATTCGAAGCCTGGCCATTGTAGGCAACGAATTAATAAGTCTGAAAACCAGTCTGTTACTTTAGAATATTCCCCAGTTAAAGTCTCAGGCGAATGCATCATGCCCATGCGCCTTTTGAACCAACTTGTTTTCACACCTTTATAAGCGACGATATCACCTTGCTTCCAGCGGTTAGTTGTAAAGTCTGCACTACCAATTACAGAGGCCCTTAATATAATACCTATCCAATAAATGACTTTTTTACTTTCGCTGCTTTTCTCAATCCATTCTGGAAACTCATATCGAGGGTCCTTAAATGATACACTCCCTTTTCGCTTAGATTCAGCAACCTTAACTGACGGTCTCCACAACTCAGACCATCTTGTAACCGCATCCAATTTAATTTCTATTTCAGCCGGTGTGGCACCCAGTATAGGTGTATTTCCAAAGCTCTTTTGTTGAGTTGCTTTTAATAAACTTAATGCTAACTTTATTAACGCATGCTCAAACTCAAACCCATTTGAGTCAGAATGAATAACCTTGGATAAAAGCTGCTTTTTAGCTCTAGGCTGAGCACTTGATTGAGGGGCTGCCCAATCAAATTTCTTAGTAAGCGCATGAAGAGTTTTTCTTTTTTTAAGCTGTTTCCATATCGCATTCCAAAAGAGGCCGCCTCTCTTTGCGAAAACGTCCAACGCCTTGGCTTTATTTACATCGTCAAAATCACACATTGACTTAATCAGAGAAGCAGCATAAATATCAAACTTTCCCGTCATTTGTGCTGAGATTTCATATAAAGCGCAGTGTTCATACTTAAACTTTGATTGAGCGCCAGCTAAAATAATGTGCAACTCATTCTGGAGAGTCGAATTCGACTTTTCTTTGATAACTGGTTTATTAGTAGCTGCAAGTAACATTAATGCTTGTCTTTCAACAAATTTAGAACTTTTATTAGCGCTTGCAATAACTGCTAATGCATAGTTAGCAATCAAATCAATCACAGAGTTTGGTTTAATTGAACTTGGGTAGATTGACTTCTGAAATGTCAATATAAAATCAAGTCCACATCTAAATATGTCTGCTAGCAAATAATCCATCATTTGCGCTGTAATAGTGTCATTTATTTTTGCGCTATTCGCATAACTACTACGAGAAAAAATAGCCTCAACTACTGGCTCAAATAAATCAGCTTCTGGGTGAATTTCCATTGCCTTTCTCAACACTAATGCAAGCGAAGGATCTTTCATCCAAGCTGTAATCAACTTTTTAGCTAACAGTTCTTCTCCACTACCAGCGTTACTGATTCTGCGTTTATTTCTTACAATGCTTTCTAACCTATTTGCTGCAAATCGCTTTAATGTATCTGGTCGAATATCATGATCGTAATTAGCAATTTGTAACAACGCAGAGTCATTGTGAGAACTTTTTAAAGGAGGTAAATCTATATCTTCAATATCTAAAAAGCTCTCTAAAAGACCTGAAACTGAATCTAAAACATCACGATCAGCTGGTCCACTGAGCTCTCCTTGAGCCATTTCAATCCGATTCGACATACTGCCACTATCGTCTAAATCTGAAAAAAGAGTCACCTTTGTTTTATCATTATTCAGTTTAAGATCAGCGCCACCATGCTTTTTCAAAAGATTATTTATATTTCTATTTAAAGCACGCCTTATAGAGCCTACAGATAGATTTTTTGCACTTATAACTAAACGTAAATCATCCACATAGCGACAATAATCATGGACAAAAATCGAGCTTTGAGGGCTTAGTTTCCTACCGATTAATTCACCTACCTTTTCATCAAATTCGATTAAAAATGCATTGGCAAAAAAACCGGCAGATACCAACCCCTGCGGTAAACCTTGCTCAACATTGCCTAGCTTTAAATCGGCAGCTAGTTTTAAATCGTGCTTTTCCCACTTCCAATCTGAAATACGGTTAAACGCTTCCCAAAATCTTGTGCACTCTGGGTTACCAAATTTTTTAGATATTCTTTTTAATCTAACTATTAA
>NZ_JAKEVN010000204.1:0-3211 GCF_022398505.1 Pseudoalteromonas sp. Isolate3
ATGTTGTCTTTCGCTGTTGTTTTATA
The DNA here is from genome assembly GCF_022398505.1 of Pseudoalteromonas sp. Isolate3. Lineage (NCBI taxonomy): Bacteria > Pseudomonadati > Pseudomonadota > Gammaproteobacteria > Alteromonadales > Pseudoalteromonadaceae > Pseudoalteromonas > Pseudoalteromonas sp. Isolate3. Next base: position 27 of record NZ_JAKEVN010000204.1, read on the forward strand.
AATTTTTAATTTATCTAAGCTAACAATTACTTTTAAACCATCTTCGGTCATAGTGCTGGTTACATGCTGAATACCTGCTTGATTAACTGGTACATCACGTACTTCATTATCTACACCTACATTACTAAAAAGCATTTCGATACGAGCTGGCGAGTTATATACCTGGATTTTAGGTTCAAACGTAAGAGCTTCATCAAACACAAGTTGTAATTGTGTTTCGCCTTGCATTAATGGGTTATAACGAACGTCGTACAATAAAGGGGCAGCGATTGCCGTCTGAGCCACAATTAAGGCTAACGCAGCTAACACGCATTTATTTATGTGCTTTAACCAAGCCATTCCTTTATGCATTTTCTTTTCACCTTTCATATGATTAACCTGCACCATTTGTACTTGCCTCTGACATTTCTAGCTTGGTCAGGCGCTCTTTCCAGCAACCAGCCCCATCTGGGATTAATTCTAATAATTCAATATAATTGTCGTGCACTTGTTTTATTTCACCGTGATACAAGCCAATATAATTACCCACTGTCACTCGATAAAGCGTGTCATCAGTCGCTTTGATCAGTGCCCAAGTATTGTCAGCACGACCGATAGTCCCTTGCATAACTAAATTATCCAATGGGTATTTCTCAAGTGGTTGACGAACCCTATTAGGGTCTGGATGTAAGCAATTTTTAACTTGTACTAAATTGTTTTGGATTATTTCTGGCTTAGGTGCCACAAACGGGCTGCGTAACTTACCAGCACTATATTCAAAATGCTCAAATTTTGTGATTTCAGGTATCGGTTCAACTTTAGGCGTCGTACTCGCTTTTACTTGATCAATAAACTCTTTTTGTTCAGAAGTATCATCATTACAAGCAGTAAGCACAATAGCCATTGCAATAACTAAGGGAAGCTTCTTCATTTTTTAGTCCCCCCTTCATAACGATAAGTCTTTGCAACAACACTAAAAGTTAGTTCGCCATTACCGAGTGTTTGAATCGTAAAGTCATGTAAACTAACAATACGCGGTAACTGAGCAACTTTACCAACAAACTCACCAAATTCATGATACGTTCCTACCACTTCTATTTTAATTGGTAGTTCTGTATAAAACTCTTTTTCAATTTCTGGTAACCAGCCAATTTTCAAAAAAGTTAAGCCACTAGTTGTACCAACATAAGATAAATCATCTAGTAAACCAGGAGTCTCATTGGAGGTTGGTAAGCGTTTTAAGAGCTGCGAAAACTTATCTTCCATTTCAACCATTTGTTGACGATATATTTCCAAGTTACTCGCAATCGCATATTTTGCTTTGTATGTTTGGCGCAGTTCAGTTTCTTTAGCTACTGCACTGTGGTAGCTAGCAATTTCATCTGAAACTAATAAGCTATAGCTAAAATACAAAACAATTGCAGCCACAAACGCACAACATAGCGCTTTCACTGCTATGGGCCAATCGCCCATATTTTCAAGTTCTATTTCATTCCAATCTATTTCTGTTAGCGCTTTGATATCAAGGTTCATTACGTGCCTCACCTATCTGATCAAAAGGCTTAACATAAAAATCCATATTAAAGTCACTCAACAATCGCGACGTTTGCTCACCAGCTACAATGCCTTGCATAATCGGTCGTTCTAATAAGTAAGAACCTTGCACTTGGCGCAACATAGTCGATAAGCGATTATTGGATTCACTGCGACCGATAACATGAATGCGATTATCATGTCGCTCTAGTTTAGTTAAATAAACACCGGCAGGGACTATATTGGCCACTTCATCCATAATTTGTGTTCCCAAATTACGGTTACTTTGTAACTCTTCAATTAAGCGCATACGTTGTTGTAAGTTCTCTTTTTTCTTATCTAGCTCATTAATTTCACGAATACGTTGGTTTAATAATGCTATTTCAGTATTTAAGAAGTTGTTCTTTACATTCTGCCCTTCACGTAAGCCGCTGTAAAAAGAGCTTAATAAATACATACTCAAGAAGCTAACAACAACAACGCCGAACAAAATTGTAATGAACTTGTTCTGGGAATCTTTTCTTTGTTGTTCGCGCCATGGCAATAGATTTATATGTGGCATGATGAAAAGCTCCTTAAAGCCAATCCTGTAGCTATCGCAAACTGAGTGCGATGACGCTGTAACATATTACGGTCAACCTTCGGCGAAATTTCAAGATTTGCAAATGGTTCAGCAACAATGGTGTGGATTCCTAACTCTTCAATTAGCAACCTATCTAAGCCTTCAATCATGGCGGTTCCGCCAGTCAGCACAATGTAATCGACTTGATCTTTACCACTAGTAGTTAAGAACATTTGTACCGCACGCCTTACTTGTTGCAATAACGATGTCTGGAATGGCGCAAGAACTTCAAACGTGTAATTTGGTGGTAAGTCACCTGTTGTTTTACCTATTTCAGCTTCATCAAAGCTCTTGTTGTAATAAGCAACAATACTATTGGTATATTGGTCGCCACCGAAAACTTGGTCACGAGTGTAAATTGTTTCACCTTCCTGTACTACGCTGACAAGCATCAATACAGCACCAATATCAACCACGGCAACACACTTGTTGAAAGCATCACTAGGTAGTTGTTGGTAGTAAATATCCATTGTTCTACTTAGTGCATAACTTTCAACATCAACAACCGCAGCCTTTAAGTTTGCAGCTTCAAGTGCACCGACTCGCGCTTGCACACTTTCAGTACGAGCTGCAGAAAGAAGAACATTTACTTTACTTGGATCTGCTTCGTTGATTGCCAGCTTTTCGAAATCGATATTTACTTCATCAAGTGGATATGGAATTAAGCTATCAGCTTCAATGGCAATTTGTGACTCTAATTCAGCATCTGTTAATGATACATCCATAAAAATCACTTTCGTTATTACAGTTTGACCAGAAACAGCGACTGCTGCAGTTTGAACTGATTTAGGAATTTTTCTTTTTAATTTAGCGATAACATTGCCTATCGCTTCTATGTCTTGAATAGAACGCTCAGACATAGCGCCTTTTGGCATAGGTTCAATAGCTAACGCTTCAAGCCGCATACCTGCGTCTGTTTCTTGCAGCAACACTGCTTTTATACAGTGCGATCCGATGTCAATTCCTACCATCATAGATGAAGGCTTTTTAAATAGCTGACTTAGCATGTTTGCAACTTTGCCTTTGTTTTAATAATAAACAAGTTATAATT
>NZ_JAKEVN010000205.1:0-3162 GCF_022398505.1 Pseudoalteromonas sp. Isolate3
ACTAATTACTATAATGTTACAATCTTGTTCTGCTAGTGTTGCTACTATAAAATGGCGTCTCATTTTAAAAAGGAGCGCTTGCAACGATGGCAAAAGCCAAACCAATTATCAGTATTGAAAGTTACGGCATTTACAGCCATTGGGATGCAAAAGAGAAAGACCTGCCTCAAATCACCGAGTTTACAACAGACGTTCCGGCACAGTTAGATATTGAATTTGGTTTTATTGTTAACATTAAAAAGGCTAAAGGACAAAAAATAAAGTTTTGCATTTACCATCCAGATATCCCAGATGAAGATGGCGAGATCATGCCACCATTTGAGGGCGAACAGTACGTTAAAACAAACGATTGGCAGTTTTACTTAGGTGATACTATATGGGCACCTGTTGATAATAAAGTTGGCATTTGGCGCATGACTATTGAATTAAATGGTCATATAATTGCCGATAAATCCTTTAACTTATTAAAGGAAGCCGAAGGTACAGCCACTGATTTTTGGAAGCATCGCGGCTATTAATCTTTAATCTGAGAGGGACTATGTATCAAGGAAGTTGTTTGTGCAGCAAAGTAAAAGTAACAATTGCTGGTGGTATAGACTCAATTATTCATTGTCATTGCTCTTTATGTCGTAAAAATTCAGGCACAGCCTACGCAACCAATGGCTTTATTCAACGAGATGGTTTTAACCTCACAGAGGGCAAGCAGCATCTGAGTGCCTTTGAATTTAAACCCGGTAGAATTCGTTATTTTTGTAGCTGCTGTGGATCACCAGTTTATAGTGAGAACAAAGATGACCCAAGTCGTTTACGTATTCGCTTAGGTTTGTTAGATAGCGATATAAACGAGCGTCCGATCAGCCATAACTTTGTAAGTTCTAAAGCAAACTGGGATACGTTTGACGCAGAAATACCATGCTATGATGGTTTTGAACCAAGTAGAGCGAAGTAATAGCCATGATTGCGAATACACCTAAACCGCCTTATTACGCCGTAATTTTTACGAATATCTTATCTGAGGATACCGCTGGGTATGAAGAAGTGGCCAATAGAATGGTTGAGCTTGCAGAGCAACAACCAGGGTATTTAGGCATGGAGTCTGTTCGTGATGGTTTGGGTATTACGGTATCGTATTGGCAAAGCTTAGATGCGATAAAAGCCTGGAAACAAAACGTGGAGCACTTAAATGCGCAGCAGCTTGGTAAAGATAAATGGTACAGCGCGTTTACAACGCGTATTGCTAAAGTCGAACGTGATTATTCATTGTGATACATAGTAGTCTTGTTAAGAACACATCATACATTATTTGGTTTAACTTCAACCTCAGCATAACCTAAAATTTAAGCTTTTTAATATACAGGGTGAGGCGTGATAGGGTTCGAATAATATACTCGTGAAATGATTTGGAATAATCACAAGTATTCCTTATGCATAAATGAAAAATCTTTTTCCTTTCTATATTTGCAATATCAATGGCTTGCAAACTTTAAGGTCATCTTTTTTGTCTTGATGAATGACAGATAGGAAAAGGTTTAAACCTTTGTTTTTAAATACACTTAATGCTTTTTTAATTTAAATGTACTTAATGTAACTAGCATCACACCAATAGCAAAGCCCATAACTAAACCACCAGATAAATCGGAGCTAACACCTAAAACAGTATCCGATTCTCTGACATGTGTTAGCCAGTAAAAGAGCAGAAATGAAACGCTAGAGATTGCACAGAGAAGAATAAGTTTGGTCCTGTTAGACATATTAACCTCAATTATTTTCATTTTTTTAGTTTTATGACTGTTAAGTAATAGCATTTGTTGGTTGATATTGCGACAAAAAAGAAAATGTATTGCAGTATTTTTATCGTGAGTTAAAGCCCACAAAAGTGGGCTTTAGTGTTAATCGTGATTACAAAGTGTAATTAAAACCAATGGCAATACCGTCATCTTCGGTTTGTGACATCTGTGCTTCTTGCTCAGCGTCATTACTCGAAAAGTCGCTAAAGTCTTTACGGACTTCAATATATAAAATGGTATCTTCTGCCATGAAGTAGTGCGCACCAATTACTGCAAATTGACGCTTAAATACATCTTCAGGATCGGCATTAAAGTTTGGCTGAATAACATAGTCATCGCCGGCATCAAATACGTTATAAGCTACAAAGGTACGAATGTCATTATCAAAGCGATAGCTGAAGATAGACTCCAAACCAACGGCATCTTTAATTAAGCGACCTAAGTTGTCAGTATCGTGGTTTTCGTTTTTATTTATATTCGCTGATGCATACCAACCAGGCTTATAAAAATCACCATAGGTAATGCCCATACCATAAATTAAATCATTTACAGATTGGTTTCTCCCACCTGCATACACGATATCAAACTGACCGCGGTTAACACCCGCAGTTACTTTTAAATTAGGGCTAACCGAGTAGGTGAGTGCGGCGCCATAAGTAGAATTAAATTCTACTTTTTGTGCGGCGTTATTTCCTTGGTTCCAAAGTACCTCACACGATCTCATTGATATATCAACGATATCACAGGTATAAAAGTCATCAGATTTCAGTTGTGCTTGAAGCGCTAAATGAAAATTACCCCAGGTATTGCGATACTGCAGTACTTTATCGCCGCGACCTGTGCCATTTACAGCACCGTCATCTTTATTGTAGGTATAAACACCTGCAGCATTACCATCCCATACTAAGCTGTAGTTGGTGTTGTAAACAACGTCGTACCATACACCCCATTGTTTACCTAAAGTGACTTGGCCGTAATCGTCATGTTTAAGACCAACATAGCCTAAACGGTTATATAAAAACTCATCTTGAATTGATTCAAAGCGATTGCTGTATACGATATCGCTGCTACCAACAGGGTTAACACCCCATTCAAGTAAAGCAAAAGCTTGCCAGCCGTTTTTTAATTGGCGCTTAAAATCAAAATTAATGCGTGATGCACCGTTTACTACCTCAGTTTCGCCTTGCGTATTAATAATTCTTGCATCGATAAAGCCACCAACAGTAACGCTATTGGTTTGGTCGTTATAGATTTCGATGGCATTGGCTGTCGGTATGGCAATCATGCCTGCAACAAATAAGGCAGTGTGTGTTCTTTTCATAAAGTACCTTGATTAATAATTGTCCCTAATAGGTATAATTTAGTTAAAGGAAGG
>NZ_JAKEVN010000206.1:0-3059 GCF_022398505.1 Pseudoalteromonas sp. Isolate3
CTTTCTAACTTTACTCTTTCTAACTTTACTCTTTCTAACTTTACTCTTTCTAACTTTACTCTTTCTAACTTTACTCTTTCTAACTTTACTCTTTCTAACTTTACTCTTTCTAACATTACTCTTTCTAACTTTGCTCTCGCTAACTTAAGCTACCAACTCAAACTACTACCATTTGCTTTTAGCCAACTTTCTGCTTTTTTATAGTCAGGATAAAAATGGCACACTCGCTGCCAGAACTTAGCGCTATGATTCATATGTCTGAGGTGCGCAAGTTCGTGAATAATGACATAATCAATCACCCATGTCGGCGCGCTTGCTAAATGTAAATTAAATGCAAGCTCTCGGCGCTTATTACAACTGCCCCAACGACGTTTATAATGTTGAATCTTTAACTTTGCAGGTAAAGCTTCAGTCATTTGCAAACAGTAGTCATGAACACGCATTTCAATATAGCTCTCAAGCTTTTCATGTAAAAACCGTTCTAGCAGAGCTAAGTAGTTAGCTTCTTGATATTTAACCCGTGATGAAATAGATAAAGTGAGCCGAGATTGTGCATCTTGTTGCCAAGTGCTTTTAGGGCCTTTAGCAAAAATTATCGGCACACTCTGACCGAATAACTTAATAGTCGCGTTTACAAGAGGAAGTTGACGTCGTTCAGCTTGTGAGGATTGTCTTGCGATTTGTTCTGCGACCCAATCCTGTTTTGTCTTTAGCCAACCATCTATCTCAGTTTGTGAGACATAAAAAGGCGCATAAACAGTGAGTTTCTGCTCAGCAACTTTAATTGCAACTGTTGTTCTGCGTTTACTGCGCTTTAAGGTGTAATCTAACAAATATAAGCCAATTCAATTAATAAAAATGAGAGATTCCATTTTACCCTGCTAAATAGCTGCTAATCTATAAAGATGACTAACAAATAAGTTTTCGTCCTTATGCCTGATAAACCATGTTGTAGTTATACCTCACCAACAGGTAACAAGTGCCAAGAAACAGATATGGGCTCTGGATTTTGCTTTTGGCATGATAGTAAATTTGATAAATCAGGGCTAGACCTCACCCAAAAATTAGAGCGCTATGCAAAAAAAGGGGGATTATTAGAAGGCCTGCAACTGAAAAGAGCGAACCTTTCAGGACTAAACTTAATCAAACAGGATGACGAAGAAGGCTATGATCTATCTTATTGTAATTTTTACCGCGCGAATTTAACGGGCGCTCACTTATTTAATAACAAAATCTCCAACGCCTCATTGATGAAAGCCAATTTACATAGCGCTAGTTTGCATTACTGTGATTTAAAAAATACCAACCTACTGGGTATTAAACTCAATGACAGCCGTATTGATAATATCGAACTGGGCGATCAATTATTACAAGAAGCGGCTGCATTTAAAGCTCGTAAAAATAAACAATTCGCAGAAGCCCGAGACTTATTTGAACAATCAGAAGAAATATACCGAAACTTAAGGAAAGCCTCAGAACATCAAGGGCTATTTGAGCTAGCCGGTAACTTTACATACAAAGAATTGCGGATGCGCCATGCGCAGTACCCTAGAGGTTCAACCAAGCAAATTACTTCAAGTTTTATTGACATGCTGTGCGGTTATGGAGAAAAACCCGAGAATGTTATTCGCTTTAGCTTGTCACTAATTATTTGCTGTGCCTTTTGTTATTTCTTATTTGGGGTAAGTTATCAAGATTCAGTGATGCAACTAAGCGTTGAAAACTCATTTACAAGCAATTTATCGGCATTATTAAATAGTTTTTATTTCAGTGTGGTAACTTTTACAACCCTTGGTTATGGGGGTATTACTCCGATTGGCTTTTCAAGGTTGATTGCAGCAATAGAAGCATTCTGTGGCAGCTTCTCGCTTGCTTTGTTCGTTGTTGTCTTTGTAAAGCGAATGACCCGCTAGCGCATAATATATGAGCCTATATGCTCCTTCGCTTGATACATTTTCTTATCAGCACGATTAATTAACTCCTCAGCATCTACTGTACTATCAAGTGGTGCTGCTATAAGGCCAAAACTTAAATGAAGCTCAGGGTACTGTTGTTCGAATGCAGCTATTAGTTTTTCACAAATATTAACACCACTGTCTATCTCGCAATCAGGCAAAATGACACAAAACTCATCTCCCCCGTAGCGACAAGGAATATCAATCTCGCGTATATTTTCAAGTAAATATTGGCCTATATATTTAAGCACTTCATCGCCTTTTAAATGCCCTTGCGTATCATTTACTGACTTAAAGTCATCCAGATCAAAATACACAATGGTTAATGGTGATTTGTGCCGTCTTGCTCTGGCAAGATCCCGTTGTAATAACTCTTGCATGACACGGCGATTATATAGGTTGGTGAGTGGGTCAAGCTTCGCTAGCTTCTCAAGCTCTTGAGTACGCTGCGCAACTTTTTCTTCGAGACCTTTTGCGTAAACTTCGGTGCGACGTTTCGCATTTTCAATTTCGCCCACCAAACTATCAATATAAGTGTCAAAGACCAAGGTGGTATCAAAGTAAATTAGCTTATCTATGATGTTTAGCGTTTGATTCAATTCAGCTTGATCGCTTATTGTCGCCCTAAGCACATTAAAAATGAGTTCTTTTAAAGTACACACTGCCGATAAATAGAGTTTTGGTTCAACCCCAATACGCTTATGTACCATGCCAATACGTAAGCGGTTATTAACATATTCATGTTCGTAACGACCACAAAATAGATCAATAATATATTGGCGTTGCGCATCTCTTAGTCGCGTTAAAGTATCCGCATCACCAATTAATAAAGAAATTTCATCAACTTCGGTTTGCTTTTTATAAAACTCATTCACTACATTTTCGATGGCTGATTCGATAATAGGTTTGTAGTTCAAAAGAGATGAGAGACTGTTTGAACTCAGCCCCAATAAGCTCATCCTATGCTGAATTTCGACATCATTAATTTGCATTTGCTCAACTAAAGTCTGCTCAGTTCTTCTCATCTACTCACCTCGAACTACTCCTTTTTAGTTAAATATAGTCAAGGTTTTCAATACTACGTACTTAAGTGATAGGTTTTTC
>NZ_JAKEVN010000207.1:0-3045 GCF_022398505.1 Pseudoalteromonas sp. Isolate3
TGTAAGAATTCTAAGTTATGAAATATAAAACCTGCTAAATAGCAGGTTTATGAGTGAGTGACTTTTACTTATGCTCTTCAATTATCTCAGTGATCCCTTCAGCTGAGAGTATCTCTATCCAATAGCCATCTGGGTCTTTAATAAAGGCTAAGCCTTTCATTGAGCCATCGTCAGGTTTTTTAACAAACTCAACATCGTATTTTGCAAAGCGCTCGCATGCTGCGTACACGTCTGGCACGCTAATACCGATATGACCAAAGCCTTTTGGTTCATCATTACCACTGTGGTAACCAGCAAAACTGTCGTCGTTTTCTGTGCCCCAATTATGTGTAAGCTCGATAAGAGCAGGGCGGCGAAATACCCACTGTGCTTTTTCTTTATCGCTGCCTGTTGGCATGTCTTGCTCATAACCTAAAAAGTACAGCGTAAACTCCATTTTAGGGAAGTCATATTTACCCAGTAACTTCATACCTAAAACGTTTTGGTAGAAATCTAAAGATGGCTTTGGATCTTTAATTCGCAACATTGTTTGTTGCATTACGTAATCTTGCGTTGCGTTTGCGATTTGTTCAGGTGACTCGTTGTAGTTAGACATACACATCCTTTTTAACTCAAATTACTGATGATGCAATCAGTCTAACATAATCAGGTTACCCTTAAATTAATAACAAATATTATTGACGTGTTTAGCTAGCACTTCAATTCTTAACTTACTAACTCACTCATATAAAAAAACCGCCCAACAGGCGGCTCATTTCAACTTATAGCATAAAACTTACAGCTTTTGTCGATCAATTACCCCAAGGGTTACTCGCATTTGAACGCTGCTTACGTGCTCGTGCTTGCTGCTTGGCTTCTTTTTTAGCATGAATGCGTTTGGCGTCGGTAAAACTTAACTCACAAGGATCACCTGGTTTTTGATCAGCAGGGATCACACGATCGCGAGGTGGCAATTCATAGTTTACATCATCAGGGCGTGGTAAGTTTTTAAGACGATACAAATAAAAGTTTTCTACTTTTTCTTGTGCCCATTGGGTTTTACGTAAAAACTTAACCGCAGATTTAACATCAGGATTATTTTTAAAGCAGTTTAAACGCATATAGGCGTGGAGTAATTCCCAGCCATATTGTTCGACAAGCTCTGTTACGACTTGTTCAATACCAACACCTTGCAGTGGGTTGTTGCTGAAAATTTCTTTATTACTCATTAGACTGTCCGGTATTACAAAACTAGGGTAAGTATAATTGCCTTTACCCTAGTTTTATAGCTAACTTGCTAAGAATGTTTGTTTTCGAGCTTATTCTTTGCAATTAACCACAACGCGGCCGCGAATTTCACCTTTTAGTAACGCTTCTGCATTTGCTATCGCTTGTGAAAGAGGAATTTCTTGCGATATGGTATCTAAGTATTGTGTTTCAACAAGCTCGCTTAAACGCTGCCATGCTTCAATGCGGTCTTCTTTAGGACGCATTACACTATCTATACCCATAAGGCTTATACCACGAAGGATAAACGGCGCGACTGTTGCTGGGAAGTCCATGCCTTGTGCTAAACCACACGCTGTTACAACACCACCATATTTTATTGATGCACACACATTTGCAAGTGTGTGGCTACCTACTGAATCAATTGCACCGGCGAATTGTTCTTTAGCTAGTGGTTTGCCCGGTGACGAAAATTCATCACGCGATAAAACACGTTTTGCACCTAATTTTTCAAGATGCTGTGCTTCATTCATGCGGCCTGTTGTAGCAACAACATCAAAGCCAAGCTTGTTTAATAAATAGATAGCAAAACTACCCACGCCACCATTACCACCAGTTACAAGGACTTCGCCACTTTGCGGCGTGATACCTTGTTTTTCTAAAGCAATAATACTTAGCATAGCTGTATAACCAGCCGTTCCTATTTGCATTGCTTGCTTTGGTGTTAAGTTAGCGGGTAGGGGGATCAGCCAATCACTACTCATTGATGCTTTTTCGCTAAGACCGCCTAGGTATTTTTCACCAACCCCAAAGCCATTTAATAAGACTTTATCACCTACTTTAAATTCATCACTGTTAGATTCGCTAACAGTGCCAGCAAGGTCGATGCCTGGGATCATTGGAAATGTTCTTACTACTGGGCCTTTACCAGTGATAGCTAAAGCGTCTTTGTAATTTAAGGTACTGTAGTCAACATCAATATTTACATCGTGCTGGTGGATATTTTCTACGGGAAAGTCTGTGTACTCGGCATGATAGCCTTGATCATCTTTGTTTATAACTACCGATTTTACTGATGTTGTCATGTTGACTCCTTTTAGACCGATCGTCTTTTAATGGTTAAAATAAAACCGTTTAAAACGGCTTTATAAAATTAAGCGTAAAAATTGTGCTGTATAAAGGGTAAGCGGTTCACTTGATTTATCAAGTTTAGAGCGCATTACTGCACCCTCCCAGCCAATCCAAAAAAATTCAGCAAGCATCTTACAATCTGATGCTTGGGGTATTTGTTTTAGCTTTTTTGCGTCAAGTAAGCACTGTTCAATTAATGCTTGCCAGCTATTGTAAGCCTTTTTGATGCGTTCAATCATGAAATCATCAAGGTAACTGAGTTCTTGGTTTAAATTGCCAATTAAGCACCCACGTGTAAATTCAAATTTTGCCATCCCTTGTTTAGCATCATTTGCAAACAGCACAATTCTCTCAAGAGGTGTTGTAGCTTCGTTTGTTAAATGGCGTTTTAACTTTGCTTGAAAATAATTGTCATAAGCATCGATGAGTGCTAAGCCAAAATCATTTTTACTTTTGAAATAATGATAAAAAGACCCTTTTGGCACTTGAGCCGATTTTAAAATTAAATCAATGCCTGTTGCGCTAAAGCCTTTTTCGGTCAATACAGCTAAGCCCGTATTAATTAATAGGGCACGAGTATCTGCATTTGAACGCGCTATTTTGGGTGGCCTGCCGCGACGGCTTGGCACTTTGCTATGTTTTTCCATGACGACTATATTAGACCGATCGGTTTTTAATATGCAAGAATTAATTTGACTAAATTGTAAT
>NZ_JAKEVN010000208.1:0-3023 GCF_022398505.1 Pseudoalteromonas sp. Isolate3
CTATTAGGCATTGCTGCAATGATTGAGCAATGCCTAATTAGAAGTTAGCTGGATAGGACGCATATGGATTATATTAAAGTAAATAGAGATACATGGAATAAAAGAACTGATCTTCATACCCAGTCTAGTTTTTACAATATACCAATGTTTAAAAATGGGAGAAACTCACTCAATCCCATCGAGCTTGCCCTACTCCCAGATGTGAAAGATAAATCGCTATTGCACTTACAGTGTCATTTTGGTCAAGACACGCTCTCTTGGGCAAGGCTTGGCGCGTGTGTAACGGGTGTTGATTTGTCGCCTACTGCAATTGAGTATGCCAATGAGCTCAAACAAAACTTAAATTTAGAAGCCACTTTTATCGAAAGTAATGTTTACGATTTTGACGCTATCAACCAGCAACTTTTTGATATTGTATACACTTCTTATGGTGTTCTAAATTGGTTACCAGATTTAAATCGATGGGCTGAGGTAATTGCTAACTCTTTACAAGCTGGCGGCACTTTATGTCTGGTTGAATTTCACTCTTTTAATGAGTTATTAAATGGCTACTCTTATTTTCATGACTCTGAACCTACCATTGAAGAAGAAGGAACATACACCGAAAATTGTGATGGTACAAAGTCAAAAACAGTAACCTGGAGTCACTCAATTAGTGACATTATAAACTCACTCATTCAGGCTGGTTTGACGATAGAATCATTCGACGAATACCCATATAGCCCTTATGACTGCTTTGAAGGCTTAGAATATGTTCATGATAAAGGTTACCAATTACTTCACAAAGGACATCAAGTTCCTTTAGTGTTTTCAATTAAAGCAAGGAAGAACGCCTAATTTAGCCCGCTCTTCATTTTTCATATATAGACTTTGAGGAATTAATGGATATTAGCTTAATAAGTATTTTTATTTCAGTGGCAGCTGCACACTTTCTGGCATTACTGAGTCCAGGGCCTGATTTTGTACTCGTTGTTAAAAGTGCGCTGAAAGGTAACCAAAAAAACGCCATTGGCGTTGCGTTAGGTATTGCAACTGCTAATGCTGTGTATATTACCTTATGCTTAATTGGAGTTGGCGCCATATTATCCACCTCAATTGGTTTGATGGTAACGCTCAAAGTTATTGGAGGCTTATTTTTAATGTATATTGCCTATCATGCATTAAAAGCACCTAAAAATGCCTACGCTAACTTTTCTACAAGCACTAAGACTGCAAGTGAATTTTCATTATCATGCTTTTGCAAAGAGTTTGTAACTGGGTTTCTCTCAGGTATTTTAAACCCTAAAAATTTATTATTTTATTTAAGCTTGTTTACTGTTGCACTAACCCCCGAAGTCAGTATTAGCTTTAAAGTACTTTTAGGAGTATGGATGACATTAGTCGTCTTTTTTTGGGATGTAGCTATTATTTATATGTTGTCAAAAACGACTATCAGACAAAAATTCATTAGAGCCGCATTTTATATTGATAAAGTAACAGGTATCGTTCTCGGTGCGATTGGGGTTAACATTCTAAAATCAGTTTGGTCAAAACAGCCGTAAATACTACTGCATAGTAAGGTGCTGTTTATAACGAGGTATTGTAAACAGCACCGATTTATTTAAATCAGCTTTTTTAATTGCTTACTGTAGGTTCGACTTACTTTTAATGTTTTACCAGTAGTTAAGGTTGCCATGTACTCTGAGTTGCGCAATGGCTCAAGCTGTCTTACATAAGTTAAATTGACAATGGTAGACTTATGGATCCGCAAAAAGGCCTCAGGCAGCATATTATTCTCAAGTTCTTTTAATCTAGCTCTCATAACATGGGTTTCGGTTGCAGTATGCACACACATATAATCACCAGCTGCATCAATCCAAAGAATATCGGTGAATGAAATTATTTGAATCGGGTTTTTAGCATCCCGGATAACCAAGTGATCACTATCAAAATTATAGTCTGACTGATTGGCTGAGTGTTTGTTTTGCTCAGCCTTGTTACTCACTTCTTGTTGTAGCGCTATCAACTCACTTTTTTGGAATAACTTTACGTTACTTACAACTCTTTCTATAGCTTCTGCAAGCCTGTCTAGTTTGACTGGTTTTAATAAATAATCGATAGCTCTAACTTCAAAAGCTTGTACTGCATGTTGATGAAAAGCAGTGACAAAAATGACTGCTGGACATGCTTCGGGTTGAAAATACTTTATCAATTCAAAGCCAGACTTGGTGGGCATTTCGATATCTAAGAAGATTAAATCAATTTCGTTGTTATTTATAAGCTCAATAGCATCGTCAACACTGCATGCACTACCAACAATATTAATTTCAGGAAATTGTTCAAGTCGAATACGTAAACCTTCGACGGCGCTGTATTCATCATCAACCAGTATCGTGTTTAGTTTTATCATTTATTATGACCACTCATAGGTAATGTTATACATACCCAAGCACCACCTTCACTTAAGTTGCCCTTTTCTATACGGTGTGACTTTCCGTACATTAGCTTCAAACGTTGCTCACAATTTGCTAATCCTATCCCTCTTTTATTTGTGCTTTCATCACCAAATCCCTTGCCAGTATCAGACACTTTTATATTTAAATAACTCTTAGTTTTTTCTATGGCTATAGTAATGCACATTAGCTGGTTTGAACGCATGCCATGTTTTAATGCATTTTCTACAAGGGGTTGTATCAACATAGATGGGATCAGTAACTCGTTGCAGCCATCTGCAACAGAAATATCAACAACAAGCTTATTTGTGAAACGGCACTTTTCTATATCTAAATAATTGCTAAGAATGCCAATTTCTTCTTTAATTGTTACTTTTTCCAGCGGATCTGTATATAAGCTATGTCGCAATAGATCACACAGTTTCTCGAGCATTTTTACAGCTTCTAAACTTTCTTTCTTCAAAATCAATGTACAAATTGCATTGATACTATTGAACATAAAGTGGGGATTCAGCTGATAGCGCAGCATTTTTAATTGTGATTCTTTAGCTAAGTGTGTGGCTTCTGCTGCTTTTTGCGTTTGTTCTAAAT
>NZ_JAKEVN010000209.1:0-3007 GCF_022398505.1 Pseudoalteromonas sp. Isolate3
CAATTAGGCGAGGTTTTGAAGCTTATGCATTCTTTAAAATTAGAACGTTTGTTCTACTTTTAAGAAAATTGTTCTGCCAAGAACATCATATAGTGCTGTAGAAGCATCACGGTAATCATAGAAACCGTCGTACCACTTTGGTGCTTCACGGTCGAAGATGTTATTAACACCAAATGTCACTTTACCATTCCAATCATGCGTATAAGATACTTGTGCATTATGCTTGAAGTAGCTTGCAACTGGCGCTAGAGAAGGATTGTTAAACTCTTCTGCACCTGATTCTTGTTTACCAATGTAGTAAGTAGACCAAGCAGCACCAAAGTTGTCATATTTCCAATCAAGTGTCATATTTGCACGCCACTCTGGGTAATCTTGAAGACCAGAGTAATCAAAAGGATCTGCACCTGCTTCTGTGATTTCTACAAACTCTTCAACATAGCTTGCTTCACCACGTAATGAGAAGTCACCGATGTTAGTTTCATGCGTGTAGTTCGCTTTAAAGTCAAAACCAGACGTCTCTAAAGAAGCCATGTTTTGGTCAAAGCTGTACATTACGTCAATTTTACCTTCTGCATCACGAACAACAGCTGGGTTTGAACCATTTTCAATTTCATCTGAAAGTAAGCGATCGGTACTGATTGCAGCGATACGGTTATCAATTTTTACACTATAGTATGAAACTTCCATTGAAAGTGTATCTGTCACATTCCAAACTGTACCAACAGTTAAAGACTCACCTTCTTCTGGCTCTAAATCTGGGTTACCACCAAACCACGTTTTGTGCTGTGTACCGCTTGGCGCACAGTAAACAGTATCGCTCGCAGCGTTACCTTGATTATCACACCAAAGTGTATCGTAGTTTGTTTCAAAGCTTAACGATTGGCTAGAGAACATCTCACCCATGTTTGGAGCACGGAAAGACTCACCCCAGCTTGCACGTACTAATAGGTCATCAGTGATACGCCAAGCAGCACCAAGTTGACTAGTTACGTTATCAAATTCACCTGCAACAACAGATGCACCTACGTCACCTTCTTGCTCATATTTATCGTAACGAACCGCAGCATTTAAATCTAAACCGAATGGGAAAGCAGCTTGTAGCTCTAAGTAGCTAGAAGTACGGTCACGAGTTGCAAATACATCATCACCACCTGAGCCACCTGACACGTTACCAGATGCAGATAGTGGATCTGAATACTGAGTGAAGTCGATAGTTTCAAATTCAGCACCTACTACACCTGCTAAAGTAAATGATTCATTATCAACAAGCGTTGTAGAAACTAAACCGTCAAATTGAGTACTTTCGAACTCTGCTTTATAGGTCCCCATGTGAGCTGCACCAGCATAAAGCTCTGCCATTTGTGCATCCCATGAAGCAAAATCCATACCTGTAGTATTGAAGATATCGTACTCGCCAGTATCAATTAGAGATTGTACAAGTGGATCATTAATTAGATTACGGTTGAATGAATCAGTCGTAGAGCGGCTACGCTGAGCATTGATTTCCCAGTCAAATCCGTTACCAATATCCGTATAACCTACTAAGCCACCAACAAAATCGATGTTAGCAATTTCAACGCGAGTATCACGGTTACCCAAGTTAGCAGAACGCATGCTTAGTGAAATATCTTCACCATATGGGTTCATAGGGTTATCAGCATACATAGTCGGTTTTGTTGTTGATACTGGTGTACCTGCATAACGAGCATCAGTCTTAGACATTGATGCACTTGCACGACCACGGAAGTATAAATCGTCAGTTAACTCATACTTAAAGTTTGAAAGGATTGAATCTTGTTCTGCATCCGCGAAAAGTTTAGTCACCGCACCATAACTATATAAACAACGGCCATCGCTACTTGGTACTGTATTATCTGCAACATCACATAAGTCTGCTGAGTACCAGTTTTTAGAATCTTTCCCTTGACCATTTGGAACAGAGCTGTAAGACGAGAATGCACCGTATAATTCAGAATCTAATTCCCAGATATCACGGTCATAAACGGCATCTGCCTTATAGTGCTCATACGTTAATGTGATATTACCTTTATCAGATGCATAACCACCAGTCACAGAGAAACGATTAGTATCACCACCTTCTACTGATGGTAACTCTGTGTCATATGTGAAGTTTAAACCATTAAAATCTTTTTTTGTGATAATGTTAATTACACCAGCAACCGCATCAGAACCGTATACCGCAGATGCACCTTCACGAAGAATTTCAATACGCTCTACGATTGCCATTGGAATACGTGACGTATCAGCAGCTGCACCTGAAGAAGAACTAGTACCAGGCATACGACGGCCGTCTAATAGAACTAGTGTGTAGTTTGCACCAAGGCCACGCATATTAACGTTTGAAGTTGCGGCTGCACCTGAACCATAACCTGACATACCACGCCACGAACCGAAGCTGTTTACAGACGAGTTATTTAATACATCTGCAACTGTCGCTTCACCAGATAACTGCATGTCTGCTGCTGTAATAACTGTCACTGGTGAGGCAGTTTCCATATCAACTTGTTTGATACGTGAACCTGTTACTTCGATACGTTCAACTTTTCCTGCGTTTTCTTCATCTGCTGCAAATGTATTAGCAGAAAATGTAGCTGTTGAAGCTGCACCAAAAGCAACCGCTAAGCGAACTGCTTTTGAAACTTTATTATTTAACATTTGATTCTCCCTGGACCATGTTATTCATGGAATATTTATAGTTATTCAAAAAAAATGCATATTACGCATTCATTTCGAGCGTTGATAATAATACTCGCCACTCTTAAAGGTCAACACTTCAGCAACGCAAAAGTTCAACTTTTAACAATAAATACAAAAAGACCCTACAGTTAAAAATAAAATTAACACACGTAAAACCCTTAAACCACAAAGGGTACAGCAACATTTACAACGAGTTACAAAGGGTAGGAAGAATTTCATTATTCAGTACCTATAAAGACACATCTAAAGAAAGTTTGATTTAATTGCAAAAATCACAATAATATAATTA
>NZ_JAKEVN010000021.1:0-47160 GCF_022398505.1 Pseudoalteromonas sp. Isolate3
ATTTTGATATTTATAGGGTTAAATCGGGGAAAATAGCCATTTTGTTGCAAAATGGCGAATTGGTAGCCGGAATTAGCTGTCTAATACCGAAAGGTCAATTAAGTGCTCTTTCATAAACGCTTTCATCTCATCTTCACTTGTATCAAGCTGCACACCCAGCATAAAACCACCCGCTCTTTTGCGAACGCTACATACTGTGCCACTAAACTCTCGTTTACTGAGTGTGATTTGACAGCTTTGTCCTTTAAAAGCGGTTAAGTCGTTACTGCTATTAATATCAAACTGCACGCCCGTAAGTGAAATATCTTTAATAAGTCCCGCCAGTGTTTGCTCTGCAATCACTAAGTTTGCAGGGAATAACGTAGGAATACGCGCTTCACTACGCAAGCTATAAAGCTGTACTTGCTGAGGAAAGTCGAGAAAAATTAAGCGATGTGGATGCGATGCCAAGGCGTTTATTTGCTGACGAAAAGCAATCACTTGCCCACCTCCCGCTTCAAGTACGGCGCGTATAACGACCATTACACCGTCTTTAATGACATCACTACTATTCGCTAAACGCTTTGCTGATGGATAGTTAAGAATGATGTACTGATCATTCATCAAACCAATAAATTCTGTTTTTACCCGTTTACTGTCGGTTGGTGTGGTAATTTCAACATCCACCAAGCTACCTGCAGGGATACAGGTTAGTTTCTCAAGATTGCGTTGTTTTTGAGTTTTTGGCACAGTAATGCCTCCACTTCTTGATAATCACCTTGCTTTGGTTAGCCTCGCCAGAAGGTAGGCGTAAACAGTACTAGTAGGGTGAATATTTCTAAACGACCAAATACCATTGCAATAGTAAGTAGCCATTTTGCCGTATCTGAAATCGCCCCGTAATGAGCAGCGACTTCACCTAAACCTGGGCCTAAGTTATTTAAGCAAGCAGCTGTAGCAGAGAATGCACTGATGTTATCCATACCAGTGCCCATCAGCGCCAACATGATAATGACAAACACCAAAGCATACGCAGAGAAGAACCCCCAAACCGCTTCGACAACTTTATCTGGCAGTGCCTTTCGGCCTAATTTAATTGAGTAAATAGCACGAGGATGCACAAGGCGGTTAAGCTCTCGAATGCCTTGCAAGTATAACAAGAACACGCGAACTACTTTCATACCGCCACCGGTAGAACCTGCACAGCCGCCAATAAAGCTTGAAAAGATAAGTAAAATAGGTAAGAACAGTGGCCATGCCGAAAAGTTATCGGTCGCAAAGCCTGCTGTTGTACTCATTGATACAGCTTGAAACATGGCTTGATCAAGAGTCTCATCACCATCCGCATAAATATTATTTGATGACAACACAGTAAAGCAGACAATTACCAATGCTAATTGAATCAATAAAAACACTTTAAATTCCGGGTCTCGTAAATAGGCCCGAATGCTGCGTGACGATACCGCCGCATAGTGAAGCGAGAAGTTAATTGCCGCAATAAGCAAAAACACCACACAAATAAAATTAATTACAGGGCTATCGAACTGCCCCATTGATGCGTCATAAGTAGAAAATCCACCAATCGCGATAGTAGAGAAGGCATGACAAATTGCATCAAACCAATCCATTCCTGCAGCCCAATATGCCAGCGTACAAGCAATGGTAAGCGACACATAGATATACCAAAGATGCTTTGCGGTATCAGCAATACGCGGCGTCATTTTCGAGTCTTTAACCGGACCCGGTGTTTCTGCACGGTATAGCTGCATGCCACCGACGCCTAGCATAGGCAGGACCGCCACCGCGAGTACGATGATCCCCATACCACCTAACCATTGTAATTGTTGGCGGTAAAATAGGACTGATTTAGGTAGGTATTCAATGCCTGTAAGTACGGTGGCCCCTGTGGTTGTTAGCCCTGAGAAAGCTTCAAATACAGAGTCCGCTAGGGAAAGATTAGGTTCTTGTAAGAACACTAAAGGTACCGCTGCGAAGGTGCCTAGTACCAACCAGAACAATACGACAATCAGGAAGCCTTCACGAGCTTTTAAATCACCGTGCTCATGGCGGTTTGGGTAATAAGCCGCTAAACCAATCACTACACTAAAAATGAAAGCGAGAACAAATGGCACACCACCACCGTCTTTGTAGATCAAAGACACGAGTGCCGGTGGCACCATAGTGATACTAAATAACGCCACCAGCTGGCCGAGAATTTTTATTATGGTACGAAATTGCATCTAGGCGTATCGCTTTCTTATTAATTGTTTAGCTAATACAGTTTATTGTCTTACAGCCTTAATTGTAAGTAAACGCAATGTATTATTTTTAGATTTCAAACTTTTCTGACTTTTAGGCTAACTGCACCGTGAGTCAGTTCATGAATATCATCAACCGCTTGCTCCGCCTGACGGCTATCGATTTCGATTTGCCAAGTGATGTTTTCTGCAAACTGTTTTTCGATATGAAGCACCTGGTACTGATTTTTTAATAGCTGCTCTATAGCCCCTTGTACGCTGTAATCACTTTGACCTATCAGCTCAACACTAGGTACTTTGGTAATAGTTTTAAGCTCACGCATCGCATTATTTAAACTACCACCGTAGGCGCGCACAAGCCCACCGGTACCGAGCTTAATGCCACCGAAATAACGGGTTACAACCGCTGTAATTTCACCAATACCAGAGCCAGTTAGTACATTTAGCATTGGCTTGCCTGCAGTGCCATTAGGCTCCCCATCATCCGAAAAGCCATATACATGGCTACCACCGGGGTTCCCTGCAACATGCGCCCAGCAATTATGACGAGCATCGCTGTATTTATCTTGAATCTCTTTGATAAAGGCTTTTGCTGCCGCAAGATCTGGGGTGTGGGCAATATGCACAATAAAGGTGCTTTTTTTGATTTCTTCTTGGTAAAAAACCGGCTCAGCCGGATATTGGTATTCAGACATAATTGCTTATCTAAAAAAATGGGGCCTAATGGCCCCGATATTCACTAACCTAAATCGTTAATCTAAGTGTAGATCACGGGTCATGTTTTCTAGGCTATCTTCATGAACGATGATGTTATCTTCAATACGGATACCGCCGAATGGCTTAAGCGCTTCAACTTTTTCCCAGTTAATGAACTGCTTGTTGTCTGTTTGCGCAAGGTCACCTAATAATGAGTCGATAAAGTATAAACCAGGTTCAATAGTAAATACTTGGTTCTTTTCAATTAATCGAGTACAACGAAGGAATGGATGACCTTCTGGCGGAGCTTGGTGTGCACCAGTATCATCAGCCATAAAGCCACCCATATCGTGTACTTGTAAGCCAAGGTGATGACCAAGACCATGCGGGAAGAAAGTAGAAGTAATACCACGTTCAACAATTTCAGCTGCTGGTAATTTCACAATATTAAAGTCGCTTAGCACTTGCGCTACACGCTGGTGGCAATCTAAATGTAATTCACCATATAACAAGCCAGGCTTTAATGCTTTACCTAAAGCAATTTGATGCTCTGTCATTACTTTAATTAAATCGCTAAATTCACCCGACTTTTTATAGTCATAAGTACGCGTGATATCAGCCGCATAGCCATTAAAGTTCGCACCAGCATCAATAAGAAAAGAATGATGTGAATGCGGCGCTTTAGGCTCAAAATGCGTGTAGTGTAAAATTGCACAGTTTTCATTTAGCGCAACGATATTACCGTAAGGCATTTCGTTTTCACTCTGACGCGTCGCCATGAGGTAAGCTTGCTGAATATCAAACTCTGAACCACCAGCAAAAAAAGTATCACGTGCAGCTTTGTGGCCATCTACCGCGATTCGGTTAGCTTGACGTAAACACTCAAGCTCGTACTGGGTTTTATAAGCGCGATGAAAGTGTAGGTAATTCATTACTGGCTCTGGGTTCATAATGCTAAAGCCCAGCGCTTGTGCTACTTCTAGGTATTCACCGATATAGGCAAATTTTTCTTTATCATAAGGAAGCAGCTTTTCGACCTGATCTGGCTGTACTAATAATTCAATATCAAAATACTCAGCCCAAAAATCACGCGGTTCGTCAGGCACTTTATGCCAAAAGTCCACAGGACGATAAAAAATCAGTTTTGGCTTAGATGCACCATCAACCACAATCCAGCAATGTGGGTTGTCGATTACTGGTAACCAAGCTTTAAATTGCGGATTCACCTTAAACGGATAATACATGTCATCTAAAAACTGACGTTTAGCCTGACCTGAGTGAATTACTAACCCTTCTAAACCTTCACGCTCTGTGATTGTACGAGTGCGTTGTTGCAAGGTTGCAATATGTTCGGCGTATAACACCGCTAATTTATCCATAGTAAACCCATCTTTAGTAAATTTAACTTGTTAGCAGTCTAACATAGCCAGCACTATCCCCCAACTGAGGGAGGATAGTGTGACACATCTTGTTTAACCACCCATCGACATATCTAGGATCGGTGCCAATACATTGCCGTCACGGCCTAATCGAGTGTGATAAACCTGTCTGTAGGCAAACACATTCTTAACGTAGTTTCGTGTTTCGGTATAAGGAATTAACTCTATCCACAGTTCAGCTGGCATTGCTTGCTCTGGGATCCAGCGTTTAATGCGATGATAACCTGCATTGTAAGAAGCCGTAGCAAGGATTTCATTGCCATGATTTTTCTTTTTCAAATACTGCAAATATTCACTACCTAGACGTATATTAGTACGAGGCTGATATAACTGCCTGCGTGACACTGTACTCTTATTCATATACTTAGCAGTACTTGGTAACAACTGCATCAAACCATGAGCATTGGCATGAGAGCGTGCATCTGGCGCAAAAGAGCTTTCTCGACGCGAGATAGCAATACTCCAAGCAACATCGATATGGCTGCGGTTGCTATAAGTGGCAAACACATCTTTAAACGCAAATGGGAAACGTAAATCGACATAATCCCACTCTTTTATTTGCGCCAAGGTATAAATAGTGCTGTCGTACCAATCTAGCTCAGCAGCAAGTAAAGACGCAGCAAGCTTTTCTTCTTTAGTAGATGTATCCGTTAAATAATTCCATTCACGACGCGCAGATGTATAACGCTCAAGCTCATACAAGGCGCGAGCTCGCTTAAAACCAGGGGCATTTGCCACTTCAAGCTTAAGCTTATTACTAATATTGATATCTTTGTTATTTAAACTAACCGGAATACCCAAGCGTGCAGATGCTAAAAAGCCGTAATAATCACGCTCTTTAGCCACCGTTTGCCAAATTTCACGAGCTCGCTCGACGTCACCACGTTGATTTAAGCTATATGCCAACCAATATTGTTGACCCAAACTCAGGTTTTCTTTACCCGTGAAAAACGCCACAATGCCAGACCAATCTTGTCTCTCTAGCATGTTCCCTAGCTGCCATTGCATTAGTTTACGCGTTTGGCGCTCTTTAGGTACTTTGTTTAACCAAAAGCGTGCTTGTTGATGACCGCTCGAGGCAAGCGAAAGCGCAAAGCTGTAGTAAACATCGGCTTTTTGCTCGTCGGTGTAATCGAACATAGCTTCGAGCTTTTCCCAAGCTCGTAATGCCAAATCTTTATCTCGCCATACTAAGCGCTTAACCCCATAGAGTGCAATTTGTCCTTCTTTAGTCGACTTTTTCTTGTAGCGATAAAGACCCGCAGCAGCACTTGGGTCTCTTCGTACCTTTAAATATAAATCAGCTAAATATTGATCAGCCCGAGGCAATAATGTTTTTAAGTAAGGAATTAAGCTTGATGAGCCCCCTTCAGCGGCCAGACTAATACGCTGCCAAACTCGCTCTTGGGTTTGGTAACCCTTTTTCTTCCACAGCGAGAATAATCCATCACACTCTTTTGGCTGTGACTCCCCAACAACCCATAAATCAGTAACTTGGTTCATTATGGCTTTTTCAGGTGCCCCCAAGTCCAATTGAAAGCTTAAGTAAGGGCACGTTAATTCGTTATTGCTCGTTTCGCGATAATTTCGAATATATGCAGCTTTCTTGTTGTACTTTTTTAAGTAATTAAGCCATGCCTTTCGTACAGGCCATTCTAGTGGCGTGTTTTGATAAATATTAAGATAGTTCTCTATTTCCGTTTGGTGTTTAAGGCTTGGGTTGCGTTGCCAATATGCCTTTTCGACATAAGGTTTCAACGGATGATCAAGTCCATTTGCTGCCTCTTTCATGTCTTGATAATCACCGTAACGCGCCTTTTTTTCTGCTTTTAAAAAAGCGTCATGTTTATCGTTGGCTTCAGCTGCAAAAAAAGGAAAAAGTAATGCGGCAGCTGTCCAACCAAGGAGTTGTTTTTTCATGATGACCTTTAACAAAAATTAAAGAATTAATAACAAAAAACTTCTGCTACACCTTAGCACCAAACCAGCTATATTTTAACCAATCGCGATAAAGCGCAGTAAATTTTTCGTTGCATTTTCATTTTAAAGCAAGCACACTGATTGAAATGCAAACTCATCGTACCAGTCTTAGTTAATAAACTAGGGAGAATAATAATGTTATATAAAAGCGATTCATTTGAAGTTGCTTTCATCAAGGACAACATCGCCGAGTTTAAGTTCTGTGCAGACGGCTCAGTAAATAAACTTTCGCAGCAAACCTTGCAAGATTGCGCTTTAGCATTAAAAGAATTGGCAACAAACTCAGATATCAAAGGCATGGTGTTCACCAGCGATAAAGATCATTTCATTATCGGTGCCGATATTTTCGAATTTTTACCTACTTTCACTAAACCTCAAGAAGAACTAGTTGCATGGATCAAAAATGCAACTGATGTTTTTGACGCAATTGAAGATTTACCTTTCCCAACCCTAAGTGCGGTAAACGGCATGGCGCTTGGTGGTGGATGTGAGTGGGCACTTGCTACCGATTATCGCGTTGCTAGCTCTAACGCTAAAATTGGCCTACCAGAAGTTAAATTAGGCATTATGCCTGGTTTTGGTGGCACAGTTCGCCTGCCACGCCTTATTGGCGCTGATAATGCGATGACATGGATCACTACAGGTAAAGAAAACCGTGCTGCTGATGCCCTAAAAGTAGGTGCGTTTGACGCGGTAGTTAGTGCTGACAAACTTTTAGAGTCAAGTATTGCAACACTTGAGCAAGCAATTGCTGGCAAGCTAGATTGGCAAGCAAAACGACAAGTAAAATTACAGCCACTGAAAATGAACCGTGTTGAGCAAGGTATGAGCTTTGCTATGGCAGAAGGTATGGTAATGGGTCAGACAAAAGGTCATTACCCAGCACCTGTTATGGCTGTAAAAACAATCAAAGCTGCTGCAAACTGTGAACGCGCTGAAGCAATGGCTATTGAAAACGCTAACTTTGCTAAACTTGCAGCAACAAGCGAAGCTGCCGCGCAAACCGGTATTTTCTTAGCTGACCAATACATTAAAGGTAAAGCGAAGAAGCAAGCTAAACACAGTGGGCTTGAGATCAAACAAGCAGCTGTATTAGGTGCAGGTATTATGGGTGGCGGTATTGCTTACCAGTCTGCTTATAAAGGCACACCTATTATCATGAAAGACATCAACCAAGATGCACTTGATTTAGGTATGGGCGAAGCATCTAAGCTACTAGGTAAGAAAGTACAACGTGGCCATATGGCGATGGATAAGATGGTTGCCACCTTAGGCAAGATCAAACCAACGTTAAATGATGCAGACCTACAAAGTGCTGATATCGTTGTTGAAGCCGTGGTTGAAAACCCTAAAGTGAAGCAAGCTGTTCTTGCGGGTCTTGAAAAAGACTTACCAGCAGGCACTATCCTAACTTCAAATACGTCAACTATTCGTATTGACGAGTTAGCATCTGCACTTGAAAAACCAGAAAACTTCTGTGGTATGCACTTCTTTAACCCTGTGCCGAAAATGCCATTAGTAGAAATCATCCGTGGTGAAAAAACTTCAGAAGCAACAATTAATGCAGTTGTTGATTACGCATTAAAACTTGGTAAATCACCTATCGTTGTAAACGACTGCCCTGGTTTCTTTGTTAACCGCGTACTATTCCCTTACTTTGCAGGTTTCAGCAAACTTGTTGTTGAAGGTGCTGACTTCACTAAAGTTGATAAAGTAATGGAAAATGTATTTGGTTGGCCAATGGGTCCTGCATATCTACTTGATGTTGTAGGTATCGATACAGCTTACCACTGTACTGGTGTAATGGCTGACGGCTTCCCTGAGCGTATGGCTCGCCAAGATAAAGACCCTGTTACTGTATTTGCAAACGAAAAACGCTTTGGTCAGAAAAATGGTGCTGGTTTCTACCAATACGCGCCGGACCGTCGTGGTCGCCTGAAAAAAGCAAAAGATGCAACAGCAACTGAGCTACTAAGTGCTATCACTGATGCACCTAAAGATTTCGACAAACAAGAAATCATTGACCGTTGTATGATTCCTATGATCAACGAAGTACTACTTTGTTTACAAGAAGGTATCGTAGCGTCACCACAAGAAGCTGACATGGCGCTAATTTACGGCATTGGTTTCCCTCCATTTAGAGGCGGTGCATTCCGTTACTTAGATCAAACTGGTTTAGCGAACTTTGTTGCAACAGCAGACAAGTACGCTCACTTAGGTGCGATTTACCAAGTATCAGATGAAACTCGCAAGTGGGCCGAAGAAGGCCGTGTATTCTATAAGGTGGAAGGATAAGAAACATGAATAATCCAGTAATCGTAGATTGTATCCGCACACCAATGGGTCGTTCAAAGAACGGCGTATTCAAAAACAAGCGTGCGGAAGATTTAAGTGCTCACTTAATGAAAGGTTTGTTAGACCGTAACCCAGCCGTTGATCCAGCATCAATTGATGATATTTACTGGGGCTGTGTTCAACAAACGTTAGAGCAAGGTTTCAACATTGCCCGTAATGCGGCATTACTAGCCGGTATCCCTCACTCTGTACCAGCGGTAACGGTTAACCGTTTATGTGGTTCATCAATGCAAGCATTACATGATGCAGCACGCGCTATTATGACTGGCGCTGGCGATACCTACATCATTGGTGGTGTTGAACACATGGGTCACGTACCTATGACTCATGGTAATGATTTTCACCCAGGTTTATCAACGTCTGTAGCACAAGCTGCTGGCGTAATGGGTTTAACTGCTGAATACCTTGCAACGCTTCACGGCATTAGCCGTCAGCAGCAAGACGAATTTGCTTACCGTTCACACCAACGTGCACACGCTGCAACAGTTGAAGGTCGTTTCCGCCGTGAAATCCTAGCAATGGAAGGTCACGATGCAGATGGTTCTTTAATCTTAGTTGAAGACGATGAAGTAATTCGTCCTGAGACGACTGTTGAAGGCTTATCGCAACTACGCCCTGTATTCAATCCAGCATCAGGTAGCGTAACTGCAGGTACTTCATCTGCACTTTCTGACGGCGCGTCAGCAATGCTTGTAATGAGCGAAGAGAAAGCAAAAGAACTTGGTTTACCAATTCGTGCGCGTATTAAATCAATGGCTGTTGCAGGTTGCGATCCATCAATTATGGGTTATGGTCCTGTTCCGGCATCGCAAAAAGCACTTCAACAAGCAGGTATCACAATTGACGATATCGATGTTGCAGAGCTGAACGAAGCATTCGCAGCACAATCTCTACCAGTATTAAAAGACCTAGGTCTGATGGATGTGGTAGATGAAAAAGTTAACCTAAATGGTGGTGCAATTGCACTTGGTCACCCACTAGGTTGTTCTGGTTCACGTATTAGCACAACGCTTGTTCACCTAATGGAAGACAAGAACGCTAAATACGGTCTAGCAACTATGTGTATTGGTTTAGGTCAAGGTATTGCAACTGTATTTGAGCGCGTAGAGTAACGAGCTCACACCAAACATCTTGGTGATAAAAAGGCGCACTGATTTGCTCAGTGCGCCTTTTTTATTTGCTTTGCTTTAGGTTATTGAAACAGGCGGCAATAGAAAGTTAAAATAGCCGCTTATTAATTGTCTCTTTCATTCAAAAGGTCAGCCATGAGTTTTGATAATCCCGATCACCAATTAGATGCACTTGGCCTTCGTTGTCCAGAACCTGTCATGATGGTGCGTGGCGCAGTGCGTAAAATGAAAGATGGTGAAACATTGCTTATCATCGCCGATGACCCATCAACTACCCGTGATATTCCAAG
This sequence comes from Pseudoalteromonas sp. Isolate3, assembly GCF_022398505.1. NCBI lineage: Bacteria > Pseudomonadati > Pseudomonadota > Gammaproteobacteria > Alteromonadales > Pseudoalteromonadaceae > Pseudoalteromonas > Pseudoalteromonas sp. Isolate3. The sequence goes on from NZ_JAKEVN010000021.1 coordinate 10,128, forward strand.
CTTTTGTACTTTTATGGATCATACTCTAGTGGCTAAAGATGTAGAGCAAGCACCGTATCGATACTTGGTAAAGAAAGGGTTGTAACGGGCTCGTAGGTTGGGTAGAGCGAAGCGAAGCGAAACCCAACGTAACTGAAGGATGATAGCAACAAATTAAAGTTCGTGAAGTTCAACTTTTAATCGAAATTAAACTACTCTTATCATTTAACATTCAAGGATGAATGTATGCGATACAGAAGAGTATTAATCCCCGGGGGCACCTATTTCTTTACTCTAGCGATTGCGCAAAGAAACTCAGCACTTTTAACTTCAAACATCACTCTGCTACGTTCAGCTTATAAAAGTGTGGCAAAGTCACACCCTTTTAAAACGCTTGCCATTGTCATTCTTCCAGATCACTTACACGCTATTTGGCAACTACCCGTTGGGGATTGTGATTATTCAAAACGGTGGCGATTAATTAAGTCTAATTTTTCTAGACAACTAAATAATTGCGAGCATAAATCGCCTAGCCGCATTCAGAAATGTGAACGAGGTATTTGGCAGAGACGGTATTGGGAGCATTATATAAAGGACGAGCAAGACCTAATGAACCATATTAATTATATTTACTTCAACCCTGTAAAACATAAATACGTGAATCAAGTTGAAGACTGGCCATTTTCGTCTTATAGGAAATTGAGTAAGTCATCTGTTTTTAATTTGTCAGATGATGAGTTAGATATCGCACTTAATCTATATGAAGATTGATGAGAAGGCTGGCGCTTTGTTCTAACGCTAGCCTAATCAGTGTAGGTTGTGTTGAGAGCAACGAAACCCAACGTGATTGCTAGCAAATCCAACACTCCCGATAATTAATCCGTTGCAGAGTTAGATACGCCAGCTAATCTTCAAGGTGAGTGTATGCGTTGGGTTTCGCTCCGCTCTACCCAACCTACCAGCGCAGAGCTTTACTTCCGAGTTGCTGTCACTTTTGGTTGATTGCTATTGCGGTAATCGAAGCTCACTACATACTCGCCTTTTGCAGCGGGTTTGAGTACGTAGGTTGGGTTGAGAGCAACGAAACCCAACGTGATTGCTGGCAAATCAAACCCTCCCGATAGCTAATTCGTTGCAGTGTATGCGTTGGGTTTCGCTCCGCTCTACCCAACCTACCAGCACAGAGCTTTACTTTCGGGTTACCGTCACTTTGGGTTGATTACTGTTACGATAATCAAAACTCACTACATACATACCTTTTGCAGCGGGTTTAAAGCTGAAATAATTGTAGATAGTATTACAGTCGGCATTGGCAGCTTGGCCTAAAACCAATGATTGCCCTGCAGGGTCTATATCACTGTAACCGCAGTTATAGCCTTCGCTAAAATCAGCATCCGCTATTTTGAATTCATAAACCTTACCAGGTGTTGAAAACTTAACTTCGGTTTGGAATATACCTGGTGCAACTTGCTTTAATTGATACTGAGGTTCGGCATCCCACAAGGTAAAGTCACCACGTAAATACATAGTACGGTCAAGGTCTTTGCTTGGCAGAATATCATCGATGCTTGGCATTTGCATTTGGCTAGAACAGGCTGTTAATAAGCCTGCTAATGCTAAAGTAATTACACGTTTCATTACTATTCCTTATGCTACAAAAAAGCCAGCACTGAGCTGGCTTTTATTAATTGGCTACTGCTTACTTCTGAAGTACAGAGATATCAGCAATATCTAAAAACAGGCGGCTTAGTTGGCTTAACAATGCTAAACGGTTTTGTTTAACTGCTTCGTCATCGGCCATTACCATTACATTATCGAAGAAGTTATCAACACTCTCACGGATACCCGCAAGTTGTGACAATGCTTCTTGGTAATCACCATTTGCATATAGAGGTGCAAGCTCAGTTGCAAACTTCGCAACATGCGACGCTAATACTTTTTCTGCATCATCGCTTAATAGGCTCTCATTTACATCACCTTGTGTTGTGATGTCATTCTTAGCCAGAATATTGCTTACGCGTTTATTTGCTGCTGCAAGCGCTTCTGCAGCCTCTAATGTACGGAAGTGACTTACCGCTTTAACACGACGGTCAAAATCAACTGGTTTAGTTGGACGACGAGCTAGCACAGCTTGGATCACATCAACTTCGATACCTTCATCTTGGTACCATGCGCGGAAACGACCTAGCATAAACTCAAACACATCTGTTGATACGTTTAGGTTTGTTAGCTTCTCGCCGAATAGCGTTTGTGACTTAGCAACTAGATCTAAGATATCTAGCGGTAATGATTTTTCAACCATGATGCGTAATGCACCAATCGCTGCACGGCGAAGTGCAAATGGGTCTTTGTCGCCTTTTGGCGCTTGACCAATACCAAAAATACCCACCAGCGTATCAAACTTATCAGCAATTGCTACTGCACAGCTGATCACATTGGTTGGTAAATTATCACCCGCGAAGCGAGGCATATATTGTTCATTTTGCGCTAGTGCAACTTCTTCGGCTTCACCGTCGTGACGAGCATAATGCATACCCATTACACCTTGTACGTCGGTAAACTCCATCACCATTTCGGTCATTAAGTCTGTTTTACTTAATAAACCTGCACGCTTAGCCAGCTCGGCATCGGCACCTAATTGCTCCGCAATGTAACCTGCAAGTTCACTGATACGCTCAGATTTGTCTTTTAACGTACCCAATTGCTTTTGGAATAAAACAGTATCAAGCGATTCTAAACGGCTCTCTAGCGTTTTCTTCTTATCAGTTTCATAGAAGAATTGCGCATCAGCTAAACGTGGACGAACCACCTTTTCGTTACCAGCAATTACCACGCTTGGATCTTTACTTTCGATATTAGAAACAAATAGGAACTTGTTAAGTAAGTTGCCGTCTTGGTCTAATAACGGGAAGTATTTTTGGTCGTCCTTCATAGTATAGATAAGCGCTTCTGAAGGGACATCTAAGAAGGCTTCTTCAAATGTTGCTGTTAATGTTACTGGCCACTCAACAAGAGATGTTACTTCTTCCAGTAAGTCTTCATCCATCGCTACTTTTGCATTTACAGCTGTTGCTGCAGCTTCAATCTGTTCACGAATTTGTGCTTTACGTGTTTCGAAGTCAGCGACAACATAAGCAGATTTAAGAACATCAAAAACGTCATCTGCGTGGTTAATTGTTACTTTTTCTGGATGATGGAAACGGTGACCTTGTAATTGGTTGCCAACTTGCTTACCAAGGATTTCACCTTCGATTAGCGTGCTACCAAATAAAATAGTCGCAGTGTGCACTGGGCGGATAAATTGTGTTTTATTTGCACCCCAACGCATTGGTTTAGGGATAGGTAATTTAGCAAGTGCTTTGTTTACAGCATCGCTCATAAGCGAGGTAGTTGCTTGACCTTCAACCTGTGCTTTGTGTAATAACCAAGCACCTTTATCTGTTTCTAGCGTTTGTGCGTCGCTTACATCGATGCCACAACCACGAGCCCAACCCATTGCGGCTTTAGTTGGGTTGCCATCTGCGTCAAAAGCCGCTGCTACTGCAGGGCCGCGCTTTTCTACAACCTTATCACTTTGTTTAGCTTCAAGTGCAGTAACACGTAAACCTAAACGACGTGGTGATGCGTACCAATTAACGCCTTGATGAGCTAATTCTAAGCTTGCAAGCTCAGCTGCTAAGTTCTCAGCAAACGACTCAGCAAGTTTACGAAGTGCTTTCGGTGGCAACTCTTCAGTGCCAATTTCTACTAATAAATTTTCTGCTGACATGCTAATTCTTAATCCTTACAAAGCGGGAAACCAAGAGCTTCACGGGCATCATAGTAACTTTGCGCACATGCTTTAGATAAAGCACGAACACGTAAGATATAACGTTGACGTTCTGTTACTGAGATAGCGTGACGAGCGTCTAATAAGTTAAACGCATGTGATGCTTTCATTACTTGCTCATAAGCTGGTAATGGTAAGCCTGCTTCAATTAGCTTTTCGCTTTCTTTTTCACAGTGATCAAACTGTGCAAATAAGAACTCAACATCCGCTTGTTCGAAGTTATAAGCCGATTGCTCTACTTCATTTTGATGGAATACATCACCGTATGTGACACGACCCATAGGACCATCTGCCCATACAAGGTCATAGATGCTATCTACGCCCTGAATGTACATTGCTAAACGCTCAAGACCATACGTGATCTCACCTGTTACTGGTGAGCACTCTAGGCCACCTACTTGTTGGAAGTAAGTGAACTGCGTCACTTCCATGCCGTTCAACCAGATTTCCCAACCTAGACCCCAAGCACCTAATGTAGGCGACTCCCAGTTGTCTTCTACGAAGCGAACTTCGTCAGTTAGCGTATCGATACCTACCGCAGCTAAAGAGCCTAAATAGAGCTCTTGGATGTTCTCTGGTGATGGTTTTAATACTACTTGGAATTGGTAGTAATGTTGTAAGCGGTTTGGGTTTTCACCATAACGACCATCAGTTGGACGACGGCATGGTTGAACATACGCGCTCGACATTGGCTCTGGACCAATCGACTTTAAGAAAGTTAACGGATGAAATGTCCCTGCTCCCACTTCCATATCGAGTGGTTGAGCAATCACACAGCCTTGCTGTGCCCAATAGTCCTGTAAAGCCAGGATCAAACCTTGGAAGGTTTTAACGTCATATTTTTGCATATTTGGCTTATAGTATCTGGTGCGTTTAGTCTGAAAATTGCTCTCAGTATACCTTGTGTGCAGTAAGGTTTTAAGCAGTTTGTGCTTTTTCAGCAATAAAAAAAGGAGCCAGTTGGCTCCTTTTTAAATATCAATTCTAACTTTACACGTCTAAGTTAACTACACGTAGTGCATTCGTTTCAATGAAGTCACGACGAGGTTCAACTTGGTCACCCATTAGTGTCGCGAACAATTGGTCAGCTGCAACCGCATCTTCAATTGTTACTTTCAACATACGACGTGCGCCTGGGTCCATGGTGGTTTCCCAAAGTTGATCTGGGTTCATCTCACCTAGTCCTTTATAGCGTTGGATATAAAGGCCACGTTTCGATTCACTAATTAACCACTCTAATGCATCAACAAAGTTATCAACAGCATGAGTTTTCTCACCACGTTGAATATATGCGCCTTCTTCAAGTAAGTTAGCAATGTTAACACCTGTCGCTGCAATGCGTTTGTAGTCACGAGATGTAATGAAGTCGAAGTTCAATACATGCGCTTTGTCCACACCATGTTGGCGAATATTCACAACAGGATAATACATGTTGCGTTCTGTATCGTGCTCAGTGCTCGCGTGGAAAATAGTTGCATCTTCATCGCGTGCAATTAAGTCTTCAACAAGCGTGTTAGTCCACTCTTTTACTTTTGCTTCATTTGCTAAATCAGCTTCTGTAATTTCGCTTTGATAGATTAAACGTTCCATAACCGAATTTGGATATTTACGTTTTAAACGTTCAATTACTTTTACTGTATTTTGATAATCGTGAACAATTCTTTCTAATTCTTCACCTTCAAGTGCAGTTGCACCTTCACTCGTATAAAGTGCAGCATTGTTCAATGCTAATGATGTTAGGTAATCAACAAGCGCTGGGTCATCTTTAATGTAGCGTTCTTGCTTTCCTTTTTTCACTTTATAAAGTGGTGGTTGCGCAATATAGATAAAGCCTTTTTCTACAATCTCTGGCATTTGACGGTAGAAGAAAGTCAGTAGCAAGGTACGAATGTGAGAACCATCCACGTCCGCATCGGTCATAATAATGATACGATGATAACGAAGCTTTTCTGGGTCATATTCATCACGACCAATACCACAACCTAATGCTGTGATTAATGTCGCTACTTCTTGCGAAGAAAGCATCTTATCAAAGCGTGCTTTTTCAACGTTAAGAATCTTACCTTTAAGTGGCAAGATAGCTTGATTTTTGCGGTTACGACCCTGCTTAGCTGAACCACCTGCAGAGTCACCCTCCACTATGTATAGTTCTGAAAGTGCTGGATCTTTTTCTTGGCAATCAGCTAATTTACCTGGTAAACCGGCTAAATCCATTGCGCCTTTACGACGTGTCATTTCACGCGCTTTACGAGCTGCTTCACGAGCACGTGCTGCATCAATGATTTTGCCAACAACAGTTTTAGCATCAACAGGATTTTCTAATAAGAACTCTGTTAGTTTTTCTGCCATTGCTTGCTCTACAGCAGATTTCACTTCACTTGATACTAGTTTATCTTTAGTTTGTGATGAGAACTTAGGATCAGGTACTTTAACACTTACAACTGCAGTTAAGCCTTCACGAGCGTCATCACCCGTTGCATTGCTTGTTGTTTTCGCTTTTTTGTTAAAGCCTTCTTTTTCCATGTAGTTATTTAGCGTACGCGTTAATGCGGCTCTAAAGCCAGCTAAGTGCGTACCACCATCACGTTGTGGAATGTTGTTTGTAAAACAATAAATGCTTTCTTGGAAACCATCGTTCCACTGCATTGATACTTCTACACTAATACCGTCTTCTTCACGCTCATGAGTAAAGTGGAAAACACTTTTATGTACAGGTGTTTTGTTACGGTTTAGATATTCTACGAATGCCTGAATACCACCTTCATATTTAAAGTGGTCATTTTTAGCTTCTTCACGCTCATCGGTAAGAATGATACTTACACCAGAGTTTAAGAATGAAAGCTCACGCAAACGCTTTGCTAAAATATCGTAGTGGAAGTTTAAGTCAGTGAATGTTTCACCGCTTGGCCAAAAACGTAATTCAGTACCGGTGTCAGTTGCATCACCAATTACAGCTAATGGTGCATCTGGTACACCCATAGTATAAGTTTGTTGGTGAATTTTGCCTTCACGACGAATTGTCAGTTGTAGTTTTTCAGATAGCGCATTTACAACCGAAACACCTACACCGTGTAAGCCACCCGATACTTTATATGAGTTATCATCGAACTTACCACCAGCGTGAAGTACCGTCATGATAACTTCAGCCGCAGAAACACCTTCTTCTTCGTGAATAGATGTAGGAATACCACGACCGTTATCTCTTACAGAGACTGAACCGTCTAAGTGAATCGTTACAAAAATATCATCACAATGACCAGCTAAGGCTTCATCGATAGAGTTATCAACAACCTCAAACACCATGTGGTGTAGGCCTGTACCGTCATCGGTGTCCCCTATATACATTCCTGGACGCTTTCTTACTGCGTCTAATCCTTTAAGTACTTTAATACTCGACGAATCGTAATTCTCAGACATGGTTAATCCCACTTATCTTGTTATTAGGTTGCCATGTTTCACGTGGAACATTTTTAGTTCTCGTTGCATGGGTTCCACCACAGCAGAAATACTTTCAGATAAAATTGATGAGATAAAAAGTTGCGAATCGCAATGAGTCAAAAGCTGACCCACTTTTTCTTTTGTATCTTCACCCAGTTCTGAAGGTAAGTCATCTATTAGCAATATAGATTGCTTATCTGTTTCTGACTCAATTAAGCTATTTTGCGTTACTTTCAACGCATAAAGCAAGAGCTTCAATTGACCACGAGAAAATGTATTTTCTACACTGTTACCAGAAACACTAAAACTAAAATCAGCTTTATGCGGCCCCTTACTTGTGAAACCTTGTTTGGCATCACGTTCAAAGCTTTGCTCAAGCGCCTCTGAGAGCGTTTCACTCTCTTTCCAGCCCGCATGAAAGTTAATTTCTAAATCGCTTACAAGCGTTAATTCTGCACACATTTTATCAAAAAACTGCTGCTTAAACCTACTTATATACGCGATTCTTAAATTATTTATTTGTTCAGCTAGTCTAACAAATTCTTTATCCCAAAACTTGATCTGTTCGAAATAATCTCGAGGTTTACTTTTTAATAAAGCATTACGTTGTTTCAGTACTTTATTAAAGGACTGCCATAAATAAAAAAAGTCATGTTCCACGTGGAACAATCCTAAATCGAGAAATTTTCTACGCTCTTTTGGGCCACCAAAAAACAATGAATAGCTTTCAGGTGTAATAACTTGCACCGGTACTAGCTGCGCTAATTCAGAAATTTTTCGGCTCGTTTTTCCCTGAATCTTTAAAGATGTTTCACCCGCTTGGTTTTTACTAATACCAATTGGGATAGACAAGTCGTGTAGTGCTTTTCGACCATGTATCACAAACTTGTCTTGTTGATGCTGAATGATATTTTTATGTTTGGCGGTACGAAATGATTTACCGTGAGAAAGGAAATAAATCGCCTCAAGGAGACTAGTTTTTCCGCTGCCATTTTCGCCGTAGATAATGTTTATGCCATTAACCGGCTCAAGTGTCAGCGCCTCAATATTCCGAAAATTATTGAGGCTTAAATGACTTAAACTCATATAAGCTTATAGGCGCATCGGCATAACAACGTACATAGCTTCTTCGTCACCCGCACCTTCAATTAGCGCACTGCTATTAGAATCTGCAAGCGTAAACGTAACATCTTCTGTTTTTAATGTATTAAGTACATCAAGGACATAAGAAACGTTAAAGCCAATTTCAAGTTCGCCACCTTGGTACATTACTTCAACGACCTCTTCAGCTTGTTCTTGCTCAGGGTTGTTTGCTGTAATTTTTAATAAACCTTCAGACAGGTTTAAACGTACGCCACGGAACTTTTCATTCGATAAAATAGACACTCGCTGAAAAGCACTACGTAGCCATTCACGGTTAGCAGTAATCACCTTGTCACCACCACGCGGCAATACTCGACGATAATCAGGGAAACGACCATCAACTAGTTTACTGGTAAACGTAAATTCAGTATCAATAATACGAATATGATTAGCACCGAATTGAATGGTAACTAGCTCATCATCAGCCACCATTAGGCGCATAATTTCTTGTACACCTTTACGTGGAATAATTAACTGACGTTGCGTATTTAATGATTGCGGTAATTGCTTTTGTGCAATCGCCAAACGGTGACCATCTGTAGCCACTGTTTTAATATCTGCGTTATCAACTTCAAATGACATACCGTTTAAATAATAACGTACGTCTTGATTCGCCATAGAAAAATGCGTGCTTTCTAAAAGCTTGCGTAACTCTAAACGCGTTAGTTGAAATTCAACTTCACCATCCCACTGCTCAAGATTCGGAAAATCTTCAGCGGCAAGCGTTGTTAAAGAAAAACGGCTTTTACCACTGGTTAGTAGTAACTGATGATCTTGGCTACTTAACGTAAGGTCTGAGCCATCAGGTAAACTTTTACAAATATCGAGTAACTTTTTAGCTGGTAAAGTGAGTTGCGTATCAGTGGTATCTTCACCTACAAACACACTCGCCACTAACTCAATTTCAAGATCGGTACCCGTCATCGAAAGTTGTCCGTTTTCAACAACTAAAAGTACGTTCGATAAAATAGGTAAGGTGTGCTTACGCTCAATCGCACCAGACACTTGAACTAAAGGTTTTAAAAATTGCTCTCTTGATATTGTTATTTGCATAATAAAGTCGGCCTTAAGATGACAAGGTTCTTATTAAGTTTTGATAATCTTCTTTCACTTCGTGGCTTTCATCACGTAGTGATTTAACTTTACGACAAGCGTGTAATACAGTTGTGTGATCGCGACCACCAAAAGCGTCGCCAATCTCAGGTAAACTGTGATTTGTAAGTTCTTTTGATAATGCCATGGCCACTTGACGTGGTCTTGCTACTGAACGGCTTCGACGTTTAGATAGTAAGTCTGATACACGAATGCGGTAATACTCAGCAACTGTACGTTGGATATTATCTATCGTTACCAGTTTATCTTGCAGAGCAAGTAAGTCTCGCAGGGCTTCTTTTACAAAGTCGATCGAAATCGGACGACCAGTAAAGTTTGCATTAGCAATAACGCGGTTTAACGCCCCTTCTAATTCACGCACATTTGAACGCAATTTTTTAGCGATAAAAAAGGCCACTTCATGGGGTAAATTAATTTTACTTTGCTGCGCTTTTTTCATCAAAATGGCAACGCGCGTTTCAAGTTCTGGCGGCTCAATAGCAATTGTTAAACCCCAACCAAAACGTGATTTAAGGCGATCTTCAACCCCTTCTATCTCTTTGGGATAGCGGTCTGAAGTTAATATAATCTGTTGATTTCCTTCAAGTAAAGCGTTGAAGGTATGGAAAAACTCTTCTTGTGAGCGCTCTTTATTAGCGAAAAATTGAATATCATCGATCATCAATGCATCAACACTTCGGTAATAACGTTTAAATTCTTCAATGGCATTATTTTGCAGCGCTTTAACCATATCTTGCACAAATCGCTCTGAGTGCATATAGACAATTTTAGCGTCTGGCTTATTTGCCATAATACCGTTACCAACAGCATGTAATAAGTGAGTTTTACCTAAGCCCGTACCACCATATATAAATACAGGGTTAAATGCTGAACCTGGGTTATCTGCAACTTGAGTCGCTGCAGCTTTTGCTAATTGGTTTGATTTACCTTCAACAAAGCTATCAAAGGTATAATTTTCTTTAATGTTTGATTTATAACCTGATTTTGGTGCAGGTTCAACCGCTACTTTTTCAGGCTTTGGCTGTTGTTTTTCGGCAGCTTGTTGTGGAACAGATGCGCTAGCTTCTGAAGCAGCCGGTGCTGATGCCACTTGGGCATTTAAAATTGGTTTACTACCAACATCAAAACGTAGCTCAGGTGCTTCATCACCACAAATTTCAACGAGTAGTTCATTAATACGGTTTAAATACTTTTCTCTCACCCAATCCAAAACGAAACGGTTAGGTGCATATATAGTCAACGTATCTTCGGTACTTTCTGCTTGAAGTGGTCTTACCCACATACTGAATTGCTGTGAAGGCAATTCATCTTGCAATACATATAAACAACTTTGCCAAACCGACAGATACACAGTTAAACTCCCAGAGATTTAATTTTTATTCCCGTTCATCTTTAATGATGGAAAATCAAACATTTATTGCTAATCTTTGACCAACTTTCTTGGCCCAGACCGACTATTATGAAGGTACTTTATCCACAAGTACAAGATTGATTTTTATGAAAAATATGATCTCAGCAACATAAAAGAATAAAACACTGATTTTTAAGAAATTTATTTTTTAAGCTCGAACAGTGATCATAACAAATTTGCAGGCAGATCGCGATCAAATTCTACGATCGAATTGGCTTTTCCCAAGCTTTTATTCACTTTTTATACAGAGGCTGTGGAAAACTTCTTATTTATGATGATCCTATATGATCACGAAAAAGGATCCTTTATAATTACTACCTCTGCAGCGTTTTAATGATTGACTTTTATTGTCTTCATCTATAATATCTCGCGCTCGCAATGGCACCTGTGCCAGGATCGCGACCTGCATAGGATGTTTTAACCTTAACCGATCGGATGGAATTGTTATGAAAAGAACTTTTCAACCTAGCGTTTTAAAACGCAAACGTACACACGGTTTCCGTGCTCGTATGGCATCAGCAAATGGCCGTAAAGTATTAGCTCGTCGTCGTGCTAAAGGCCGTAAAGTTCTTTCTGCTTAATATAAGTGGAAGACTTTAGCTTCAGCAGGGAGTTACGTCTGTTAACTCCCTCGCATTACTCTCGAATCTTTAATGAACCAGCACGCGCTGCGACTCCTTTCTTTACTCTATTAGCTAAACGCAATGACCAAACTAATCCTCGATTAGGTCTTACGGTCGCAAAAAAACGCGTTAAAAAAGCCTGTCAACGTAATCGAATTAAACGACTTGCTCGCGAAAGTTTCCGTTTAAATCAACATAAAATCGATAACATTGATATTGTGCTTATGGTTAAAAGTGGTATTGATGAACAGTCCAACGAAGAGCTAACAAAGCAACTAAATAAATTGTGGCGAAAAATTAACGAACGCTGCAAGCCTGGTGCACCTAAACCACCACCATTTAAAAAACGCCCGAATAAATCAGCTAAATCTAATAAACAAGCCTGATAGCAATAGAATTACAGGCTTAATTAAGGTATCTTTAGCTCACCTTTTAATCATGCATTTAAAATTCTACGATGGGAATTTAAATTCATGGTATCCATTGACTAAATTAACGCAGGGGCAGACACATCATGAGGTTACTTAAACCACTTGTTGCTATTCCAAAGCGCTGTTTAGTCATGCTAATACGCGGCTATCAAAAATGGATAAGCCCACTATTAGGCCCGCATTGTCGTTTTAATCCAACCTGCTCTAGTTACGCTATTCAAGCAATTAATTTGCATGGAAGTGTAAAAGGCAGTTGGTTAGCTGTTAAACGCATATTAAAATGCCACCCTTTACATGCTGGTGGGGATGATCCCGTACCGGCAAAAAATCATATTAACCACCAACACGAGAAATAAGAGCTGTTATGGAATCGCAACGCACGTTTTTATTAATCGGCTTGATGCTTGTGTCGTTTTTATTATTTCAAGAATGGAATAACGACTACAACGCACCAAAAGCTGATCCAAGTGCCACAACACAAACACTAGGCGCAACAACACCAGAATCTGATGACTTTATTCCAGCATCATCTGACGGTGAAGTTCCAGCTGCTACTACAGCAAAGCGCTCAGTTATCGATGTAACAACTGATGTATTCACTGTTAAGATTGACACCCGTGGTGGTGACATCATTGAGACAGACTTACTTCAGTACGAAGAAGATAAAGGCAGTAACACACCTTATATGCTATTGGGTGAGTTTGATGGTAAACAATACTTCTCACAAAGTGGCTTAATTGGTTTAAATGGCCCAGATGCAACTGTTGAAGGCCGCCCTGTTTATAAAACCACACAAAAAGCATTCACTTTAACGGGTGATGAACTACGTGTACCACTAGAGTTTACTGACAGTAAAGGTGTGACGTTTACTAAAACTTATATCTTCAAAAAAGGCGACTACGCTGTAGATTTAGAGTACACAGTAAACAACGTAACAGCTGATCCAATTCAAGTGCAGTTATACACACAAGTAAAACGCACAGTACAAGAAAAAGGTAGTCTAGTAGATCAAAACTACTTAGGCGGCGCATATGGTACTGAAGAAGAGCCATATGAAAAATACAGCTTCTCAGATATGGCTGATAAGAACCTTAATATCACTACATCTGGCGGCTACATTGCATTTATTCAACACTACTTTGTAAGTGCATGGGTACCTAAGCAAGACCAACAAAACACTCTTTACACTAAGCTTGTATCTGGTAATGCGGCAATTATTGGTACTAAAGGTGAAGCAGTTAACGTACAAGCGGGTACGCAAGCAACACTTAGCTCAACTTACTACATGGGTCCGAAAGAGTCTGACGTACTAGAAGCAATTCACCCAGACTTAGATTTAACCGTAGACTACGGTTGGTTATGGTTTATCTCACAACCACTATTCGTATTACTTAAGTGGTTACACAGCATCCTAGGTAACTGGGGTCTAGCTATCATTGCAATCACTGTTATCGTTAAGACAGCAATGTACCCGCTAACAAAAGCACAATACACGTCAATGGCGAAGATGCGTGCATTACAGCCTAAAATGGCAGCTCTAAAAGAGAAGTATGGTGATGACCGTCAAAAATTCGGTCAAGCTATGATGGAAATGTACCGCAAAGAAAAAGTGAACCCTATGGGTGGCTGTTTCCCGCTGTTACTACAAATGCCAATCTTCTTAGCATTATTCTACGTATTCTTAGAGTCAACTGAGCTACGTCATGCTGAATTCATTTTATGGCTAAATGACTTATCAGCAATGGACCCATACTACGTATTACCTGTTTTATTTGGTTTAAGTATGTTCATCACTCAAAAGCTGCAACCTATGACGGTTACTGACCCTATGCAGCAAAAAATGATGACCTTTATGCCAGTAGTATTCTCTATTTTCTTCTTATGGTTCCCATCTGGCCTAGTACTTTACTGGTTAGTATCGAACCTTATCTCAATCGCACAGATGCTAATCATCTACCGCGGTATGGAGAAAAAAGGTATTAAGGTAAGAGGCTAAACTCTCTACCCAACAAAAAGGCGCAAACTGCGCCTTTTTTAATGCCTGAAAATAGCTAACCGAGAATAGGTGAATAAACCTGATTGGGCACACTTCGCTCAGTAAAGCTCAAACTCGTAGTTAGCAGCGAAGCAACCACCAAACCAATTGCAATTCCCCCAGATAATCCAAGCCACTTTCCAGCTGTTGTTTTACGCTTAACCCTAAGCCAACTCATATAGATGCCTGCAGCGCTTACAAAGCTCATCAATGCACCAAATAGCGCCCAAATAAGCTTGGTACCAATTCCTGCAAAGTTACCAAAGTGCAGCGGATCTGCGGTGTCTTTAATTCGAGGTAGCAGATGTAATTCTTCTCCTTTTTGTATACCAAGTACCTCACCTGAAATTGGTTTTACATAAACACGGTTGGCACGTAGACGCAGTAAAATATCATCGTTATAACCGCGCACTTCAATAGGCTGATTTGCTTCATTAGGATAACGAATATAGCGAATATCAAGGCTACTAAATGCCTGTTGAGCTGCTTCATAAGCAGCAGCTAAACTAATTGGCGATAGACCTTTGCGAGGACTTTGTTTTTTAAACTCACTCAAGGCTTGTGGACTAGATACATAGTGAGGTACCTTCGCGGTTTGCAGTCCATGTTCTATCAGATACCAAACCCCTGTGATGGCCATCACAGCAATAAACCATAAACTCCAAAGCCCTAACAGCTTATGCCAATCAGACCAACTACTGCGCTTATCAAGGCAAAGCGTAGCAGGTTTTTTTATAAAACCTTGCCACCAGCGCCGATACACATAAATACTCGAGACCAATAAAATAACAAGTAAAATACTCAAACTGGTGACGATTAATTTACCCGTCCAGCCCATCGACAAATTCATATGCCAGTTACGTAAAAACCGCGATATTCGCGCCCACTCTCCTTCACCGAGTAAGCGACCCGTTGCTGCATCTAAATACACAAAACGAAATGAATCACCGACTTTAAGGGCCGCTTCAGTGGCTAGGTAATCTTGCTTATGACGTTGTATATAGAGTAACTGAGCTTGCGGATAATGCTTATTAAGGGTGTTTTCGAGAGCTTGGTAGTTAGTAGAGGCAGAAGAAGTTAAAGCACGGTACTTAGCGTCTGTTAAGTATTCGAGTTCATGACTTAACGTAGCGAGTGTGCCCGATACGCAGGTAACAAAAAGCAGGACTCCAACAAAGAGTCCTGCCCATGAATGTAAGTTAAACCAACTTTTAGCGTTCACACGCCACCATTAAAAGTTGTATTTAGCACTTAAATAGACACGGCGTGGTTCACCAGGAAAGTGCCCTGTTCGCTCGATAAAGCCACTGCTTGCGTATTCTTTATCAAACAAGTTCTTAACTGATAGCTGCCATTGCCAGTTATCAACGGTTGTTTGCCACGCCATGTTGTAAATAGTGTAAGGTTTAACGCGTTGACCACCTAAACTAAGCTGTTCATCAACATAATCTAAACCAGCAGAAATAGATGACGATAAACTAGCTAGCTCATAGCGTGTCCATATACCTAAAGTATTTTGCGGTGCGTTGGCAAATTTATCGCTATCAGGAATTTGGTTACGAATACTGTCATTTGCTTCAGTAATACGGGCATCATTATAGGCGTAGCTTGCAGTAACCACCCAGCGCTCAGTGATATCACCAACCACTTCTAGTTCAAAACCTTTACTTTGAACTTCACCCACCGCAACTAAGTCATCAACGCCGTCGCCTGCAACATCACCCAATAAACTAGGCTGCAGAATGTTTTTACGTACGATATCGTACACAGCCATATTAACAGCAAGTGTGTCTTCTAATAATTTGGTTCTTAAACCTAACTCATTAATACGGCTAGTCTCTGGCGAGAATGGTCCGCCTTTTGCTGTTTCTTGATCACTGGCACCCTGTGGTACAAAGCCAGTACCATGAAGCGCATAAGGAAAGAACATATTGTTAATGTTATAGCTGGTACCAATACGGTAGGTTAAGTCGCTATCAGAAAACTCGGTTTGATTTAACAGATCTTTATCTTCAAAACGGTCATATCTTAAGCCAGCAGTAACACTCCAATTTGCAGTTATATCAAGCTGATCTTGCAAGTATGCACCAAAGCGAGTGCTATTTGTTTTACCTAACCTTGGTTTAATACTATCAAGATCATAATCATCAGCAGAGGTTAAACCATATTCAGGATCGTTAAGAGCAAGGCCTGGTACAGGGCCTCCTTTACTCTGTTGCTTTGCTGTGCGGTAAGCACTTTCAAAGTCATGCTCATACCAGTCACTACCAAGCAGCACTTGATGTTGCATGTCTGCAATTATAAATTCTGCAATCGCATTAGCAGTTAAACTAAAGCCTTCGTTTTCACGTACTTGATCACGAAACTCACGATGGCTCCAATCTACAATACCGTCGTCATCAGTATCTACAAGCCCTCTTGGCTCATGGTAGTTTTGTACTTCTTTGTTATCAAAATAGCGTGTTGTGACATCTGTTCGCCAAATATCATTAAACTCATGTTTTAAAGTAGCCTGATAGACATGGGCTTCAACATTTTGAAAGTCAGTAGCTTCGTTATGGTTCCAGCTAATATCAGTTAAAAAATTGCCATTATCATCAGCAGGGACTCCACGTAAACGTGCCCCACCCAACTCTTGCTCTATATAGGTATACTGAGTGGTCAATTCGGTTGCACTGTTAATAAGCCACGTATAACCAAGATCAACAATAGTATTATCGCTGCTAGTGTTAGCACGGAATGGCTTTTCAGTATCACGGTAAAGACCAACACGGTAAGCATGATTATCAAGTGATTCACTCAATGTTCCAGTGCTTTCTAATGCACCACTGAAGAAGTCATCATTACCTACTTCAACTTCAATACTGTGTTCACTGGTGAATTTAGGCTTCTTAGTTACATAGTTAATAATACCGCCTGGATTACCACTACCATATATAGCGCCAGCAGGCCCTTTTAAAACCGCAACTTGTTCAATATTAAATAATTGCGGTACAGCAAAACCATTGAAAGGGTCGCCCTTTACGCCATCATATAAAATCTCATCTTGGCGGAAACCACGGAATGTCACGCCCGAATAACTAAAAGCATTAACGCCAGCAATATTGCTATAAAGGTCGGTAATTTGACGAGCAGCCTGATCGCTGATCAGCTCCTGCGGCAGAATTTGGATTGACTGAGGAATTTTCTCTAAAGGTGTATTTGTACGAGTTGCAAAGCTTGACTCGGTTGGGCGATATAAAGAAAACGCACGGCCAACAACTTCTATTTTTTCGATCTCTTTAGAATTGGTTTGATCAGAAGTAGTAACTTCTGTTTGAGCATGGGCAATGGCCGAAAAACCAGCAGCAAGTGCAATAAAAACAGCAGAAAGACGCATAATAAAAAGGGACAAAATGAATAATGCGAAACATGTTAATGAATATAATTATCATTTGCAATGCCGTTTTTTATTAATCGGAGCTAAATAAAGTATTACTTACAATGCGCTTTTAACACTTCATTGGTTAAACAGCTATTCGCATGAAATTAAGCCATAGGTTACAATAGAGCCAGCATTCATTCTTTTATTGGCATTTTTCATCGCATGATTAATCAAGACACAATTGCAGCACAAGCGACCGCACCAGGACGTGGTGGGGTTGGTATTATTCGCGTCTCTGGCAGCTTAGCTAAAACAGTGGCAGAGCACATTATTGGCCGTTGTCCTAAAACACGTTACGCAGACTATGTGCCATTTAAAAGCTTGAGCGGTGAGCAGCTTGACCAAGGTATTGCTATATACTTCCAAGGACCAAATTCATTTACCGGTGAAGACGTACTTGAGCTGCAAGGTCATGGCGGTCCTGTTGTACTTGATATGCTATTAAAAGAAATTAGCCAAATTGACGGTGTTCGTTTAGCAAAGCCGGGGGAGTTCTCTGAGCGCGCATTTATGAATGACAAGCTTGATTTAACTCAAGCTGAGGCAATTGCCGACCTCATCAATGCAACCAGCGAACAGGCAGCAAAAAGTGCCCTCCAATCTCTGCAAGGTGAATTTTCTAAGCACATCGAAACGCTGGTGGAAAAAGTCATTCACCTACGTATGTACGTTGAAGCCGCTATTGACTTTCCAGATGAAGAAATCGATTTCCTATCAGACGGTAAAGTATCAGCAGATCTCAATGCCATTATTGATCAATTAGAGAATGTAACTCAACAAGCTAAACAAGGTAGCATCATGCGTGAAGGTATGCGTGTTGTTATTGCAGGTCGCCCTAACGCTGGTAAATCAAGCCTATTAAATGCATTAGCTGGCCGAGATGCAGCTATCGTTACCGAAATAGCCGGTACAACACGTGACGTATTGCGTGAACATATCCACATTGATGGTATGCCACTGCATATTATCGATACCGCAGGCCTACGCGAAAGCCCTGATAAAGTAGAACAAATTGGTATTGAGCGCGCATGGGAAGAAATTAACCAAGCCGATCGCGTACTATTTATGTTAGACGGCACAGACACATCAGCCACTGACCCTCATGATATTTGGCCGGAGTTTATGGCCAAGTTACCAGAGGGTATGGGCGTTACTGTGATCCGAAATAAAGCCGATATTTCAGGTGAAAATGTCGGAATGGATGAACATGAACAATATCCGGTGATCCGTTTAAGTGCCAAAAATGCAGAAGGTATAGAGTTAGTTCGTACTCACTTAAAGGCATGTATAGGTTTCCAAGGGGCAACTGAAGGTGGATTTATGGCACGCCGTCGTCACTTAGATGCACTTGATCACGCAGCCTATCATTTAAACACAGGCAAAGAGCAATTAGAGATGCATATTGCTGGTGAGATCCTGGCTGAAGAGTTACGCCTAACACAACAGTTCTTAAATGAGATAACGGGTGAATTTACTTCTGATGACTTGCTAGGAAAAATCTTTAGTTCGTTCTGTATCGGTAAATAAATTCCGGTCATCAATATTATAAAAAAGAGTCTTGCGACTCTTTTTTTTGTTTTTAATTCAGCAATCAATTATCGGTTCAGGGCCGAAACCAGCCAGTAATTAAACCCAAATCAATTAGTCTAGCGATGTCATTAAACGGAGGACGTCATGGACAAATATCAACTCTTTCATCAATTACACCACCAGCAAATAGGCTTTGTACTCGCTAATGCCTGGGATCTTAGTTCAGCACAATTCATTCAGGCCGCAGGAGCTGAAGCTGTAGCAACAACCAGCTGGGGCATTACTGAAAGTTTAGGTTTAGCTGATGGTGAGAACATCTCTTTTCAAACTCAGTTAGCGCTGGTTAAAAGCTTGACCAAATACATACATATTCCACTCTCTGTCGATATAGAATCAGGATACAGTAACGATCCGCTGCAAATTAGCCAAAACGTTCTTGCGTTAGCAAAATTGGGGGTTGCAGGTATCAACATTGAAGACTCAGACAAAGACACGAATGCACTGAGATCTACCGAGCAGCAATGCACTATTATTAGTGAGATAAAGAAAGTACTTAACGAAAATGGCTTCGGCAGTTTATTTATTAACGCCAGAACCGATACCTACTTTGTTAATGACAGCCCTTTTAAAGTCACATTGAAGCGCGCAAAAGCTTATCAAGATGCAGGTGCAGATGGTCTTTTTGTACCTGGCTTAACTAATATAGAGCACATAACCAGCTTAGCTAACGCGATAGATATGCCACTAAATGTGATGGCTATGAACAATTTTAACTCAGCAAAAGCCGCTTTCGCTGGTGGCGCAAAACGGTTTTCATTGGGTAATTCGCTCTATGATCTAGTCGGAAATACGATAAAAACCACCCTAACTCAGATCGCAAATTAACTTAGCGAGCTAAAAAATCAGATCAAAACATCTTTTAAGATCGACTTTAGCTAAAAATGTTATCCACAATTGAGGTGTTTTTAGATCTAAAGGCTGATTTGATCATAAAAAAACGCTGAAATTTGAACTTATTTACAAACAACAGCCCTTTTTGATAATTAATTTTCTAAAAAGCAGCCTTTATTTGCCATATTTAAGTTTTTTTCGATCTATTTTATTGATCGCAAATTACAAACCGATCGTTATCAACAAGCGATCTATCCACAAAACGATCATACTCTCCATTTTAATCCGATCTAAAAACTAAAGCGCTTACACACAATTAAAGATCAACAACTTAGCAAAGTTATACAGTTTCTAAATTTTAGCTTGATCAGAACTTTCCCCAAATTTATTAACAGCTTGATCAAAGGGTTTAATTTACGAATAAATATAAAAAACCATTAAAAACAGTAAATTATAAAAAACATTGAATTTAAGCCGTTATTTTAGGCAGAAAAACTTATTCAGATCGTAATTCAACGCTTTACTCACACCCTAACTTAGTTATCATGTGGCCACTTATTTCTATACATGATCAATCACATGCAATCAGTAAATATCATCGTTGGCAGCCAAATGGGATCTGCTGAATACGTGGCAGAGCAACTAGCAGAAGCCCTTGAACAACAAGGGATCCAAGTGCAGCTTCATGAACAGCCTGTATTTGATGATATTGATCAGCAAGATACTATTTGGTTGTTATGTACTTCTACATATGGCGCGGGAGACTACCCAGAGAACCTACTGCCATTTGTTGAATCTATTAACCAACAGGCTGATCTTAAAGGATTAAACTACAGTGTGATCGGATTAGGCGACACTAGCTACGACACCTATAACTATGCAGGCCGTAATCTAGATGAGTTATTAGCAAATAAAGGTGCAAACCGCGTGGCAGAACGCTTAGAGCTAAATATTCTTGATGAAGCGTTACCAGAAGACACAGCTTTAGCTTGGTTACCAAGCTGGATCGAGACTGTAGGACTCAATTAAGCCGATCGGTGTTGATCGTTGTAATAAAAGTTACCCACAATTTACTGATAATTTAGATCAGATTGTGGATAAACACTGATCTAACTGCGATTTTAACCTAGTTTATCCCTTGGATAAGATCCAACCGATATTGCCCTGTGTATAAATAGCCCTTTTGATCAAAGCTTTTACGCCGGAAGATCCGATCATACTAACACCTTTAGATCTGCCTTAAAGCAATGTTTTAAAAAGCAAATTGAACATTATCAACAGATCTAGCCCTCACTAGTAGTAAGAGTAATAAAAGATCTCTTTAAAAGATCCTTTATATTATTAGAGATCACCTACTTAGATCTTGAGCACTGTTTAATCATTTATCTTCTCTAAATTTCTAGGTAGAATACGCTCCCTTTACAAAGTTTTGCTGGTTGATTAGTAGGATCCCATAAATGATTTTTCACGAACGTTTTGATGTTATTGTTGTAGGTGGTGGGCATGCAGGTACTGAAGCTGCATTAGCATCTGCTCGCATGGGCATGAATACCCTATTGCTAACTCATAATATGGATACTCTTGGTCAAATGTCTTGTAATCCGGCAATTGGCGGTATTGGTAAAGGCCATTTAGTTAAAGAGATCGATGCACTTGGTGGTGCAATGGCTCAGGCTATCGATAAAGGTGGTATTCAATTTCGTACCTTAAACTCATCTAAAGGCCCTGCAGTACGTGCTACACGTGCGCAAGCTGACCGTGCTTTGTATAAAGCCGCTATTCAACACACTTTACAACATCAAGAAAATTTAAAGATCTTCCAGCAGTCATGTGACGATCTAATCGTTGAAGGCGATCGAGTAATTGGTGTTGTAACTCAAATGGGTCTTCGTTTTAGTGCGCCTTCAGTGGTTCTTACTGTGGGTACTTTCTTAGGTGGTCAGATCCATATTGGTTTAGAGAACTTCAAAGGGGGTCGTGCTGGTGATCCACCTTCAATTGCACTTGCAGAGCGTTTACGTGAATTACCGTTCCGTGTTGATCGTTTAAAAACAGGCACGCCTCCTCGTATTGATGCGCGTACTGTTGATTTTAGCAAGATGCAAGAACAGCCTGGTGATACTCCTACTCCAGTATTCTCATTTATGGGTAAACAATCGGATCACCCACAGCAGATCCCGTGTTACATCACTTATACAAATGAAAAAACACATGATGTGATCCGTAATAACCTGCATCGTTCACCTATGTACTCTGGTGTTATTGAAGGTATTGGTCCACGTTACTGCCCATCAATTGAA
The DNA here is from genome assembly GCF_022398505.1 of Pseudoalteromonas sp. Isolate3. Lineage (NCBI taxonomy): Bacteria > Pseudomonadati > Pseudomonadota > Gammaproteobacteria > Alteromonadales > Pseudoalteromonadaceae > Pseudoalteromonas > Pseudoalteromonas sp. Isolate3. The sequence continues at coordinate 32,275 of NZ_JAKEVN010000021.1, forward strand.
GATAAGATCGTACGTTTTGCTGATAAAGATAAACATCAAATCTTTGTTGAGCCAGAAGGCTTAACATCATACGAATTATATCCAAATGGTATCTCGACGAGTTTACCATTTGATGTACAACTTGAAATTGTGCAATCAATCACTGGCTTTGAAAATGCACATATTTGTCGTCCTGGTTATGCCATTGAGTATGATTTCTTTGATCCTCGAGACTTAAAGCAATCATTAGAAACTAAGTTTATTAATGGTTTATTCTTCGCAGGCCAGATCAATGGCACAACAGGCTACGAAGAAGCTGGTGCGCAAGGTTTAATTGCTGGTATGAACGCAGCATTACAAGTACAAGGTAAAGAACCTTGGACACCTCGTCGTGATGAAGCATATACAGGTGTACTGATTGACGACTTAGCAACATTAGGTACTAAAGAACCATACCGTATGTTTACTAGCCGTGCTGAATACCGTTTATTACTTCGTGAAGATAATGCCGACATTCGTTTAACTGCTAAAGGCCGTGAACTTGGCTTAGTTGACGATGCTCGTTGGGCTGCCTTCAACGAAAAAATGGAAATCATTGAAAAAGAAACACAACGCTTAAAAGAAACCTGGATCCATAAAGATCACGTGGCTGTTGATCAAGTAAATGCGTTATTAAAAACACCACTGACTCGTGAAGCGAGCCTTGAAGATCTGATCCGTCGTCCTGAAGTTCGTTATAACGACCTAATGGCGATCGATGGTTTAGGCTCTGAGTTCGATAACCAAGCTGCACTTGAGCAAGTTGAGATCCATACTAAGTACGCAGGCTATATTGCTCGTCAACAAGATGAGATCAATAAGCAGCTACGTCATGAACAAACTGTATTACCAAAAGACTTTGATTATTCAACTGTTTCTGGTTTATCAAATGAGGTTATCGCGAAACTTACTGATAGTCGTCCAGATACAATTGGCCAAGCATCACGTATTTCAGGTATCACCCCTGCAGCTATTTCGCTATTATTAGTCTATCTGAAAAAGCAAGGCTTACTGCGCAAGACTGCGTAGTTGGTGAGGAATACAGTGTTACAACAACAATTAACTTCACTGTTAGCGCAAACTGATATTGCGCTAACAGAAAAGCAGCAACAACAACTTGTACAATATGTTGAATTATTAGACAAGTGGAACAAAGCATATAACTTAACCTCTGTTCGTTTACCTGAAGAAATGATGGTTAAACATATCATGGATAGCTTAGTTGTTGCGCCACACCTTAAAGGCAAACATTACATTGATGTTGGTACGGGTCCTGGTTTACCGGGTATCGTATTAGCCATTGCTTTACCTGATACACAATTTGTATTGTTAGATAGTTTAGGTAAACGCGTGCGCTTTTTGATGCAGGTAAAACATGCACTTGGCCTTGAAAATGTAACCCCAGTGCAGTCTAGAGTTGAAGAATATCAACCAAGTGTTAAATTAGATGGTGTATTAAGTCGTGCATTTGCCTCTTTACAAGATATGGTTGACTGGTGTGCGCACTTGATTGATCATTCAGGTAAATTTATCGCCTTAAAAGGCGTATTTCCGAGCGAAGAACTAGACTCATTACCTAAAGGTATTAAGTTTGATGAAAAAATCAGCTTGGAAGTACCTGAGTTAGATGCGCAAAGACATCTAATCATTCTTTCTAAAGACTAGGGATCAGAGCACTGTGGCAAAAGTCATCGCATTAGCAAACCAAAAAGGTGGTGTTGGTAAAACAACCACCGCTGTGAATCTTGCGGCATCGATGGCCGCGACGAAGCGTAAAGTGTTATTAATCGATCTTGATCCGCAAGGAAACGCTACCATGGGTAGTGGTGTCGATAAATACGGTGATGTTGCGACTATTTACGATTTATTGATTGAAGAAACACCAATCGATGAAGTTATCAATAAAGAAACCTCAGGTGAGTATCACTTAATTGCTGCTAATGGCGATGTGACTGCCGCTGAAGTTAAACTAATGGAATTGTTTGCGCGTGAAGTGCGTTTACGTAATGCGCTTGAACAAATTCAAGACCAATACGATTTCATTTTTATCGACTGCCCGCCTTCACTTAACATGCTCACTGTTAATGCAATGGCTGCCGCAGATTCGATTTTAGTTCCGATGCAATGTGAGTATTATGCCCTTGAAGGTTTAACGGCATTAATGGATACCATTACTCAGCTATCTAAGCTAGTAAATCCAGCGTTAACAATTGAAGGGATTTTGCGCACCATGTATGATCCGCGCAATCGCCTTGCAAATGATGTATCAGAACAACTAAAACAACATTTTGGCGATAAAGTATATCGTACCGTTATCCCACGTAATGTCCGTTTAGCAGAAGCGCCTAGTTTTGGTGCCCCTGCCATGTATTATGACCGTGCATCAAGTGGTGCGAAAGCTTACTTAGCCCTAGCCGGCGAAATGTTACGTAGAAAAGAGAAAACATCTTCAGCAGTAGCCTAACTTCGAGGTAAAAAAATAACATGTCTGCTAAAAAACGCGGTTTAGGCCGAGGACTCGACGCTTTATTAAGTTCATCAAAACCTGCCCCAAGTGCAAATAATCAGCAACAAGCGACTGCAACACAAGAGCAAGTCTCTGAGGTCGTTGCAGAGCAAAGTAAAGGTGAGCTGCAAAAGTTAGCGATTGAGTTTTTACAATCGGGTAAATATCAACCGCGTAAAGACATGTCTGAAGAAGCGCTTGAAGAGTTAGCTAACTCAATACGTGCTCAAGGCATCATTCAGCCGATTGTTGTGCGCCAAATTGGTGCAGAAAAATATGAGATTATCGCCGGTGAGCGTCGTTGGCGTGCTGCTCAACTTGCAAAATTAGATGCTGTTCCATGTATCATCAAAGATGTACCTGATGAAGCGGCCGTTGCTATCGCGCTTATAGAAAATATTCAACGTGAAGATCTAAATGCGATGGAAGAAGCGATTGCGTTAAATCGTTTACTTAACGAATTTGAACTAACTCATCAACAAGTCGCCGAGGCAGTTGGTAAATCTCGTACTACTGTGACTAATTTACTACGCCTAAATAATCTCAATGAAGATGTTAAAATTTTGTTAGAGCATGGCGACATTGAAATGGGTCATGCACGTTGTTTATTAGCACTTGAAGGCGAAGCGCAATCAGATGCTGCTCGATTAGCCGTTGCTAAAGCTTTAACTGTTCGTGAAACTGAAAAGCTAGTGCGTTCTATTTTAGAACCAGCCCCAAAGAAAGAAGTGCAAGAAAAAGATCCTGATGTCAAACAGTTAGAACAAAAGCTTGCTGAAAATTTAGGCGCTAAAGTAGAAATAAACTACAATAAAAAAGGCAAAGGCAAACTGGTTATCTCTTATACAACTCTTGATGAGTTAGATGGCATTTTAAGCCGTATAAATTAAGACTATTCCCGTCATTAATTAATAACATGTCCAAAAAGAGACATTTGTGGTGTTTTTGCACTACAAAGGGTCGACTCAAGTTGCAAAACTGGTAGGAATCAGTATAATTTCGCCAGTTTTCATACCCTGACAATTTAACGTTCTAAAGGTTAACAAAACGTGACTAATAGGTTAGCAAGGCCGTATAGGCTTGCCGCATTTAAATTAATTTGTCTTCAGGGTATCGTAGCATTTATCGCTGCAGTAATTGTTTTTATAGGTTGGGGAGTCAATGCCGGCCAGTCAGCGCTTGCTGGCGGAGCTGTTGCACTACTCCCTAATTTTGTATTTGCTGTCTATGCATTCCGTTATATGGGTGCAAGTCGAGTAAATCAAGTGTATGCCTCGCTAAAGCGCGGCAACGGATTAAAATTTATGCTAACAATCGTTTTGTTTGCACTGATACTGAAGTCTTATACGGTCGTTTTATTACCGTTTTTCTGTGTGTATGTATTGGTGTTATTTAGCGGATTGTTTGCGCCCGTTTTTTTTAATCATTAACTTTTGGGATATAACATGGCTGCAGAAGAAGTAACTCTATCAAGCCATATTCAGCACCACTTAACTAACGCTAAGATGTGCTCGACCGACGCTGGTCTTGCCTTCAACAAAGCGTGTGCAGACAGTGGTTTCTGGACATGGAATATAGATACCCTCGCATGGTCAATCGGTTTAGGTCTGGTATTTTTATGGATCTTCCGTGGTGCCGCTAAAAAAGCAAATACCGGTGTACCGGGTAAATTTCAGTGTTTCATTGAAATGATTGTTGAGTTCGTTGGCGACAACGTACGTGACACATACCATGGTAAAAGCGCATTAATCGCTCCATTAGCTCTAACGATTTTCGTTTGGGTGTTCTTAATGAACTTAATGGACTTGATTCCGGTTGATTTCCTACCTGCATTAGCTGGCTTTGTTGGCGAGCAAGCATTTGGTATGGATTCTCACGACGTTTACATGAAGATTGTACCTACAACAGACATCAATATGACTGCTGCACTTGCTATTGGTGTATTCATTCTGATGATCGGTTATGCAATCAAAATCAAAGGGATTGGCGGATTCTTAGCTGAATTAACGCTTCACCCGTTCAGCTCTAAAAACAAGCTAGCGATGGTGTTCTTAATCCCATGTAATTTATTACTAGAAACAATCGCTTTAGTTGCTAAGCCGTTCTCGTTAGCATTGCGTTTATTCGGTAACTTATATGCTGGTGAGTTGATTTTCATCTTGATCGGCGCAGTTGGTTTAATGCAACTACCGTTGCACTTTATTTGGGCTGTATTCCACATCTTAGTAATCGTACTGCAAGCATTCGTATTTATGATGCTTACAATCGTTTACCTAAGCATGGCAAGCTCAGATAATCACTAATTTTTTACACTTTTAAATTTTAACTTTAATTTACAATTGAAACTTTGGAGAAAAAAATGGAACTAATGATTGGTCTTAAGTACATCGCTGTTGCTCTACTTATCGGCTTCGGTGCAATCGGTACTGCTATCGGCTTCGGTAACATGGGTGGTAAATTCCTAGAAGCTTGTGCACGTCAACCTGAGCTTGCACCTTCATTACAAGTTAAGATGTTCATCCTTGCTGGTCTAATCGATGCCGTAGCTATGATCGGTGTTGGTATCGCAATGGTATTGTTGTTCGTACTTTAATATTATTTTTTGAACAGCTTACTATTTTAAGGAGGAGCGGTCGTGAACTTAACAGCCACTCTTATCGGTGAATTAATTGCATTTACGGTTTTCGTACTTTTCTGTATGAAATACGTATGGCCACCACTAAATGGTGCAATTGAAGCTCGCCAGAAGAAAATCGAAGATGGTTTAGCTGCCTCTGATAGAGCCGAAAAAGACTTAGAACTTGCGCAAAAGAAAGCTGCTGAGCAGCTTAAAGAGGCAAAAGCTCAAGCGGCTGATATCATTGAACAAGCTAAAAAGCGTGCCACGCTAATCGTTGACGAAGAAACTGTTCGTGGTCAACAAGAGCGTGAAAAAATTATTGCTCAAGGGCACTCTGAAATCGAAGCAGAGCGTAACCGTGTAACAGAAGAACTACGTAAACAAGTAGCGACGCTGGCCGTGGTTGGTGCTGAGAAGATTTTAGAGCGCGAAATCAATCAAGCCGCACACAGTGACATCGTTGAAAAACTTGTCGCTGAGCTGTAATTAGGAGGGTATGAGCATGTCTGAATTGGCTACTATCGCTCGCCCATACGCTAAAGCGGCTTTTGAACTTGCCGTTGAAAAAGGCACTGTTGAAAGTTGGAACGACATGCTGTTCTTTGCTGGCCATGTTGCCAGCAATGAGCAAGCCGCTGCCGCGCTAGCTGGATTGCCTACTGCTACTGAAAAAGCAGATCTGTTTATCAAGATCTGTGCAGAGCAGCTCAACGAACAAGGTCAGAACCTAATCAAGGTGATGGCTGAAAATGGACGTTTAGTTGCACTGCCTGCTGTTGCAGAGTTATTCGCTGAATTTAAAGCGGACTACGATAAAGAAGTTGACGTTGACGTGACTTCTGCAACACCGCTAGCTGCTGAGCAGCAAGCATCATTGGTAGCGGCACTTGAAAAACGTTTCGCACGCAAAGTTAAGCTGAATTGTAGTGAAGATACTACAGTTGTTGGCGGTCTTATCATTAAGGCGGGTGACACTGTAATTGACGGCTCAGTACGTGGCAAATTAGCCCGCTTAGCTACATCACTACAATCGTAATTGGGAAAAAGAGCATGCAACTTAATTCCACTGAAATTTCAGATCTGATCAAACAACGTATTGAGCAGTTCGAAGTTGTAAGTGAAGCTCGTAACGAAGGTACTATCGTATCTGTTACTGACGGTATCATCCGCATCCACGGTCTTGCTGACTGTATGCAAGGTGAGATGATCGAGCTTCCTGGCAACCGTTATGCTATCGCACTAAACCTTGAGCGTGACTCAGTAGGTGCTGTAGTAATGGGTCCTTACGCTGACCTTAAAGAAGGCGTAAAAGTTAAATCAACTGGTCGTATCCTAGAAGTTCCTGTTGGTCGTGGTCTACTTGGTCGTGTTGTAAACACACTAGGTGCACCTATCGACGGTAAAGGCGCTTTAGATAACGACGGTTTTGAACCTGTTGAGAAAATCGCACCAGGCGTTATCGAACGTCAATCAGTAGATGAGCCAGTACAAACTGGTTATAAATCTATCGATGCGATGATCCCAGTAGGTCGTGGTCAACGTGAGCTTGTTATCGGTGACCGCCAAACTGGTAAAACTGCATTAGCAATCGATGCAATCATCAACCAAAAAGGTACAGGCGTTAAGTGTGTGTACGTTGCAGTTGGTCAAAAAGCATCTACAATCGCTAACGTAGTACGTAAATTAGAAGAGCACGGTGCACTTGAAAACACTATCGTTGTTGTTGCATCTGCTTCTGAATCTGCGGCACTTCAGTACCTAGCACCATTCTCTGGTTGTACTATGGGTGAATACTTCCGTGACCGTGGTGAAGACGCGCTAATCGTATATGATGATTTATCTAAGCAAGCTGTTGCTTACCGTCAAATCTCATTACTACTTAAGCGTCCACCAGGCCGTGAAGCATACCCAGGTGACGTATTCTACCTTCACTCACGTCTTCTAGAGCGTGCATCACGTGTAAACGCTGATTACGTTGAGAAGTTCACTAATGGTGAAGTGAAAGGTAAAACAGGTTCACTGACGGCATTGCCAATCATTGAAACTCAAGGCGGCGACGTTTCTGCGTTCGTACCGACAAACGTTATCTCTATCACCGATGGTCAGATCTTCTTAGAAACTGACTTATTCAACTCAGGTATCCGTCCAGCTGTTAACGCTGGTATCTCGGTATCTCGTGTTGGTGGTGCAGCGCAAACTAAAATCGTTAAGAAACTAGGTGGTGGTATCCGTCTAGCGTTAGCTCAGTACCGTGAATTAGCTGCGTTCTCGCAGTTCGCGTCTGACCTTGACGATGCAACACGTGCTCAATTAGAGCATGGTGAGCGCGTAACAGAGCTAATGAAGCAGAAACAGTACGCACCAATGTCTGTTGCTGAAATGTCTCTGTCGCTATTTGCTGCTGAAAAGGGCTACCTAAAAGACATCGAAATCGCGAAAATCATGGATTTCGAAGCTGGCCTAATTTCTTATGCAAACAGCACATACGCAGAGCTAATGGCTCAAATCAATGAAACTGGTAACTACAACGCTGAGATTGAAGCTCAACTTAAAGAACTTCTAGAGAAGTTCAAGTCGACGCAAACTTGGTAATTTAGTTATGAATGGTGAGCTTTAGGTAACTAAAGCCCACCTGATTCGGAGAGAGAGTCATGGCCAGCGGAAAAGAGATTAAAAGCAAGATCGGGAGTATCAAGAATACTCAGAAGATCACCAGCGCGATGGAAATGGTTGCTGCGTCTAAAATGAAAAAAGCGCAGGAACGTGTGGCGTCAAGCCGTCCATACGCTGAAAACTTACGCCAAGTGATTGGTCGTGTTGCTCAAGCAAATCTTGATTTTACTCACCCTTTCTTAGAAGAGCGTGAAGTAAAACGAGTTGGTTATATTGTTATCTCTACTGACCGTGGTCTATGTGGTGGCTTGAACTCAAACGAGTTCAAAAAAGTTGCCCTAGACGTGAAAGCGTGGAAAGAAAAAGGCGTTGAAGCTGAGTTTACTACTTTAGGTAGCAAAGCAGCTGGCTTTTTCCAACGTTTTGGCGGTAAGTTAGTCGCTAAAAAAGCGAACTTAGGAGATACACCTTCATTACAAGACGTTATTGGTCCTGTAAAGACAATGCTAGATGCATACTCTGAAGGTAAAATTGACCGCTTATACGTAGTATTTAACAAGTTCGTTAATACTATGAAGCAAGAGCCAACAATCGATCAGTTACTCCCTTTGCCAAAAGCTGAAGAAGAAGTATCTCAACATTCTTGGGATTACTTATATGAGCCAAACCCAGATGCGATTTTAGAAGCTCTGTTAGTACGCTTTATTGAGTCTCAAGTATACCAAGGTGTAGTTGAGAACGCTGCCTCTGAACAGGCTGCCCGTATGGTTGCAATGAAAGCTGCAACAGATAACGCAGGCGACCTTATGGATGAGTTACAGCTTGTTTATAACAAGGCTCGTCAAGCTGCAATCACACAAGAAATTAGTGAGATTGTTGGCGGCTCGGCAGCAGTTTAACGCTTCGGCAAAGTTTAATGAGAGGAATAGACATGAGTTTAGGTAAGGTCGTCCAAATTATCGGCGCCGTTGTGGATATCGAATTTCCACAAGACAACGTGCCAGCCGTATATGACGCACTAAAAGTAACAGATGGCGACTTAGCTGGTTTAACTTTAGAAGTTCAACAACAGCTAGGTGGCGGTGTGGTACGTGGTATCGCACTTGGTACTACTGACGGTTTACGTCGTGGTACTGCAGTAGAAGGTACAGGTCAGCCAATCCACGTTCCTGTAGGTACGAAGACACTAGGTCGTATCATGGACGTATTAGGTAACCCTATTGATGAAGCTGGTCCAATTGGTGAAGAAGAGCGTATGTCTATTCACCGTGCAGCACCTTCTTATGAAGAACAATCAAGTTCAGTAGAACTTTTAGAGACTGGTATCAAGGTAATCGACCTTGTATGTCCATTCGCTAAAGGTGGTAAAGTTGGTCTATTCGGTGGTGCCGGTGTTGGTAAAACCGTAAACATGATGGAACTTATCCGTAACATCGCAATCGAGCACAGCGGTTACTCAGTATTCGCAGGTGTTGGTGAGCGTACTCGTGAGGGTAATGACTTCTACCATGAGATGAACGACTCAAACGTACTAGATAAAGTATCTCTAGTATACGGTCAAATGAATGAGCCACCGGGTAACCGTTTACGCGTAGCGTTAACTGGTCTTACTATGGCAGAGAAGTTCCGTGACGAAGGTCGTGACGTACTTTTCTTCGTTGATAACATCTACCGTTATACTCTAGCGGGTACAGAGGTATCAGCACTTCTAGGTCGTATGCCTTCAGCAGTAGGTTACCAACCAACTCTTGCTGAAGAAATGGGTGTACTTCAAGAGCGTATCGCATCTACTAAGACGGGTTCAATCACTTCAATCCAAGCGGTATACGTACCTGCGGATGACTTAACTGACCCATCTCCAGCAACAACGTTTGCTCACTTAGATGCAACAGTAGTACTTTCTCGTGATATCGCTTCACTTGGTATCTACCCTGCGGTAGACCCACTTGATTCATCTTCACGTCAACTTGACCCATTAGTAATCGGTCAAGAGCACTACGATACAGCGCGTGGCGTTCAAACAGTTCTTCAACGTTATAAAGAACTTAAAGACATCATCGCAATCCTAGGTATGGACGAGCTTTCTGACGAAGATAAGCAAGTTGTATCTCGTGCACGTAAAATCCAGCGCTTCCTATCTCAGCCGTTCTTCGTTGCTGAGGTATTCACAGGCGCGCCTGGTAAATACGTGTCACTTAAAGACACAATTGCTGGCTTCAAAGGTATCTTAAACGGTGAGTTTGATGATATGCCAGAGCAAGCGTTCTACATGGTTGGCTCTATTGAAGAAGCTCAAGAAAAAGCCAAAAGCATGTAATTAGGAGGGTAGTATGGCGGCTATGACTGTACATCTTGACGTAGTAAGCGCAGAAGAGAGCTTGTTCTCTGGTCTGGTTGAATCGATTCAAGTGAGTGGTAGTGAAGGTGACCTTGGTGTTAACTATGGTCACGCTCCATTATTAACTGCCCTAAAACCTGGTATGGTACGTTTGGTTAAGCAATTTGGTCACGAAGACGTGATGTATATTGCTGGCGGTACGCTAGAAGTTCAACCGGATCGCATCACGATTCTTGCAGATACTGCAGTACGTGGTGAAGACCTAGACGAGCAAGCGGCTGAAAAAGCTAAACGTGATGCTGAAGAGCAAATGGCGAATACGTCAACTGCTGAGTTAGATTATCAACAAGCTGCAGTGCAACTTGCTGAAGCAATCGCTCAACTTCGCGTAATTCAACAATTACGTAAAAAGTAAGCCTACTCGGTTTTCAAAAAGCCCACTTAATGTGGGCTTTTTTGTGCCCGAAATTCACGGCTTTCTACCCTACTTAATATTTATACTTATATCCTTCATCAAAGCTCGCTACAATAGTGTAAATTAATAGTGAATAGCTGTTTCATCCAAGGTTCAGTCCAACTCATTAGGATTGCGTATTTACACATGATGTGACTTACACAACTTTGTATGTTTCCCAGAACTCACAAAATATTGCACACCTAAAACAAAGAAAGAAGGATATTGTTTTAATGTCTCTGACTACCGTTATTCTTGCTGCGGGTAAAGGCACTCGTATGCGCTCTGCTCTACCAAAGGTTTTACACAAAGTTGCTGGTAAACCTATGGTGCAGCACGTTATTGATAATGCCACTGCCCTTGGCGCTCGTGAAACGAACCTTGTTTACGGTCATGGCCGTGAACAGCTGCAAGATGCCCTATCGCACAATCAAGTAAACTGGGTATTACAAGAAGAGCAACTAGGTACGGGTCATGCCGTGGCAGTTGCTAAAGAACACATTGCTGATGACGACACTGTATTAATTCTCTATGGTGATGTGCCACTGACAAAACGCGCTACCTTAGAGAAGTTACTCGCAGCGACACCAGAAAAAGGCTTAGCTGTATTAACCGTTACCCTAGATGACCCATCAGGTTATGGTCGTATGATCCGTGAAAATGGCAAGCTAGTGGGTATTATCGAACAAAAAGATGCCTCTGCTGAGCAACTTGCAATTAAAGAAATTAATACCGGTATTATGGCTGCCAATGGTGAGCTACTTAAACGTTGGTTAGGTAACCTATCGAACAACAACGCTCAAGGTGAATACTATTTAACAGATATCGTTGCTATGGCACATAGCGAAGGTGTTGAAATTACTTCTGCACAGCCCGAGCACCCGATGGAAGTCGAAGGCGCAAATAATCGCGTTCAACTTGCAGCTCTTGAACGTGCATACCAAGCATGGCAAGCCGAAGAGCTAATGCTTAATGGTGCTACACTTGCTGATCCTGCGCGTATTGATGTGCGTGGTGAAGTTACTACCGGCGAAGATGTACTAATCGACGTTAATGTTATTTTCGAAGGTAAAGTAACACTAGGTAATAACGTGCAAATTGGCCCTAACTGCGTACTTAAAGATTGTACTGTTGGTGATAACGTTGTAATTAAAGCTAACTCACTTGTTGAAGAAGCGAGTGTGGCTGCTAAATGTACTTTAGGCCCTTATGCTCGCCTTCGCCCTGGTGCGATTATGGAAGAAGACTCGCATATCGGTAACTTTGTTGAGATGAAAAAGACTCGCTTAGGCAAAGGCTCAAAGGCAAATCATCTTACCTACTTAGGTGACACTGAAGTTGGTGAAAAAGTGAATATTGGCGCAGGTACTATTACTTGTAACTATGATGGCGTAAACAAATCAAAAACTATTATCGGTGATAACGCCTTTATCGGTTCAAACTCATCACTAGTAGCACCGGTGAATATTGGCTCAATGGCAACGATTGGCGCAGGTTCTGTTATTACTAATACTGTTGAAGACGAGCAGCTTGCAGTAGCTCGTGGCAAACAACGTAATCTAACTGGCTGGAAGCGTCCAACCAAAAAGTAGTGAGCTACCCTACTAATTTATAAATAAAAGCGAGTTTATACTCGCTTTTTTTGTGGCTAAATTTTGTTCTCATAAAAGTGCCATATAGTTGTAATGCCTGCGTGTTGTAATTGCCTCAATACAATACCAAGGAAAAATAATAATGTTAAAAAGATCAATTATTGCGCTATCACTTTTAACTATTCTTACAGGTTGCTCGTTAGACGGTGACGACGGCAAAGATGGCCTACAAGGTGAACAAGGTCCTGCAGGTCAAAATGGTACTAACGGAATTGATGGGGAAAATGGCTCCGATGGTACTAACGGAGCTGACGGAGCAAATGGTACAGATGCAAACGCGGCTTTAAGTATAAACCTTATCGGTCGTGCAGTGCTGAACGCAGAAAGTCCGGAAGGTGCAGCAGAGATTGTCGCTTATCAAGCTTCTAAACAACGAATTTTTGCGATCAATAGTTCCGGTGATTCGGCAGTTGTGAATATCATGAAAGCCGATAGCTTTGACCGTGCAGCTTTAGTTAAAGATAACGAAGGGGTTATAAACGGCACTAATTTAACCTCAGAGATTACCCTTGCACTTAATAAGTACAGTGCGGGTGATGCAAACAGTATCGCTATTGATGCTAATAATGAACTTCTTGCAGTTGCAATGGCCGCAGATATTACCGGTGATGAAGGTTTAATCGCATTTTATGATATCAGTGGCGATGAGCCTCTGTTTATTAAGAATGTAACGGTAGGCGCCCTACCCGACATGGTTACTTTTAGCCATGATGGCAATAAGGTACTGGTTGCAAATGAAGGTGAGCCTAATGGTGATTACAGTATTGACCCTGAAGGCTCAATTAGCATTATAAATATCAATGATGGTGTAATTGCAGATACTGCTATTAGCATTACTTTTTCAGCTTATAACGACAAACAAGCAGAGCTTGAAGAGCGAGGGATTGTATTTGCTAACCCGACAGGTCGAACAATCAACGGTAATTTGATTAATACAACCGTGGCTATGGATTTAGAACCTGAATACATCAGCGTTTCGAAAGATAATAAATTTGCCTACGTGTCACTACAAGAAAATAACGCCCTTGCTATCGTCAATCTTGAAGATAATAGCCTAGAGCTTAAAGGCTTAGGTTTTAAAGATTGGTCTAATTTGCTTTTTGATGCATCTGATAAAGACGGTGGGGTTAACTTTAAATCATACCCTGGCCTCTATGGCATGTATCAACCAGATACTATTTCAAGCTTTACCTGGAAAGGTGCTAACTTTATTGTCACAGCGAACGAAGGTGATGCACGAGAATACTTCTTTGATACAAACGACGAAGCTGATTGCATAGCTAAAGGTGGTCTTGATTATGATAAAGATGACGGTTGTTTATCATATATAGATGAGACAAGAGCTAAAGACTTAACACTAGCAAGCAATTTTGACTACCTGAACAATGACAACAGTGATATTGGCCGTTTAAAAGTGACCACTGTTAAAGGTGATGAAGATAATAATGGCGAATACGAATCACTATATGCATATGGTGCCCGCTCCTTTACCATCTGGGATAATAACGGCATGGTAGTTTTTGACTCTGGCGATCAAATTTCACGCATTACTGCATCAGTTCACGGAGCAGCATTCAATAATAACGAAGATGAAAATGACGGTGATAGTCGCTCTGATGACAAAGGTGCAGAACCAGAAGCATTAGCACTCGGTACTATTGGCGAGCGTACATTTGCATTTATTGGTTTAGAGCGTATGGGTGGCATTATGGTGTTTGATATTACTAATCCATACAATGTGACATTCCAAGATTACTTTTTTAATCGTGGTCTAGAAGCTGATGCAGATATTACGGGTGATCTTGCCCCTGAAGGTATGGCATTTATACCAGCAGAACAAAGTGCAACGAATGAAGCATTGCTAGTTGTTGGTAATGAAATTTCGGGTTCAATCGCTGTTTGGGAAATTTCTACTAACTAATCCGCCTTATAAAAATAAAAAGCGACATAGCTAATTTAAAGCATGTCGCTTTTTCTATGCCATTTTACCTTCACAAAAATGACTGCTTTTTGAGCTAAAACCCCTTTGTAGCCCTTTGTTTGTATGGTTATTGTACTAATTTGAAAATAATCAAAAAAACCTGCAAAAAGTGCTTGCGTTAATTCTTCGCATCCCTATAATGCGCATCCACTGACACGGCGGGCAGCAACGAAAGACGCTGAACAACGTAGCAGAGAGTTAAGTGAAACTTCGGTTTCAAATTATCGAAAGAAAGTTTGAAATTAAGTGTTGACTCGAAAAATTAAGGATGTATTATACGCATCCCTAGCGACAACGTCGCAACGTTCTTTAACAATATAAAGCAATCATCTGTGTGGGCACTCGTACAGATTGAGTTCTAACAGCCGATTCTAGTTCGCTAGATGACGCAAACAAATTTAGAGTCTCAATTGAACTGAGTGACCAACGGAAACAAGTTTACTTGTTTCAGCACRGTCAATTCGATTCGAAAGAATCAAAATCAGAATTCATTGAGCATGTCCTTCGGGACAGAAAAAACTTTTAATTGAAGAGTTTGATCATGGCTCAGATTGAACGCTGGCGGCAGGCCTAACACATGCAAGTCGAGCGGAAACGAAGAGGTGCTTGCACCTCTGGCGTCGAGCGGCGGACGGGTGAGTAATGCTTGGGAATATRCCTTATGGTGGGGGACAACAGTTGGAAACGACTGCTAATACCGCATG